>JAJDFU010000525.1 GCA_020528935.1 Saprospiraceae bacterium
CTAAAACCCCAGGTTGCGCTTTTCCCGCTTTCGCTTTTGCAGTTCGCCGGCAATGAGCTCGCCCACCCGGTCCAGATGGCCCTTGCCCCGGAAGAACCGGTGCATGAACAGCAGGCCGGCAAAGAAGAGCAGAAAGGACACGGGAAACATGGCCAGCATGGCCAGGGCCAGCCAACTCCACTCCAGCCACTGGAACAATCCCCAAAGCACCAACCAGAAGGGCGCCGTACTCACGATGCGCAGCACCAGGTTCTGGAAGAAGGAGAACAGCTGATTGCGCACCTCCCATTGCCCGCGCAGGCGCAGCAGTTGCTCTGTCGTAAAAAACTCCGCGCCGGTCTCTTCGAGCAGGGACAGTTCATCCGCGGCATCGCGTTCCAGGCTGGACAGGAGTTGATCGGAGTTTCGGCGTGGCATGGGTGTGAGCTGATTTTACGAATAAAATAAGGGATTAAAGGGAGATGAGCAAGGAGCGGCATTTGTTCAGCGGATACATTACAAACCGGTTATCGGCCGGCTGTCCTCTGGCTGTTGGGGCCGAACCGCCTTTAAGGCATACATCAGCGGAACCTTGCCCTCCAGGTTCCGGATCTGGTACCCGCCTTTTACCCGGGTGGTTTCCGGAAAGATGTCGAAAGGGGAATAATCGTACTCCTGAAAGCAGGTGAGCTGCAGGCCGACCTGCAGGAGGGCGCTAAAGACATCGCCCAGGCTGTGATTCCAGCCCCAGCTTTCGCCTTCGATGAAGACATCGCCATCCGTATAGGTTTGGCCCGTCGGCTCCACGATGGGTCCGCGGTTGAAATAAGGGTACCTGATCGCCTTCCAATGCTCGTCCATCATCCATACCACCGGATGAAATTCGGCGAACACGAAGGTGCCGCCCGGCTTCAGGTACCGGTGAATGAGCCGACCCCAGGTGACCAGCTCGGGCAGCCAGCCGATGGTGCCGAAGGATGTGAACACCAGATCGAACTGCCCGTCCAGGTGCCGGTCCAGCTGCAGTACGTCACAGCATATGAAGTGCGCTTTCAGGCCCAGCTCCCCGGCGAGCTTTTTCGCTTCCGCAATCGCGACATCCGAAAGGTCCACCCCGGTAACGTCGGCCCCCATGCGCGCCAGAGAGAGGGTGTCCTGTCCGAAGTGGCACTGGAGGTGCAGCAGGCTTTTACCGGATACCTCCGCCAGGAGCTCCTGCTCCAGAGGCGTGAGGGAGTTGCGCCCGGCCTTAAAGGAAGGCAGGTCGTAAAAATCCGATTCCAGGTGCACCGCGGTACGGGCATTCCAGGAAGCGCGGTTGGCATCGAGGTGGGGCTGATCGGAGGTCATCATACAAGACGCATTTAAAGATCGGGTCCGATTACCGGACGGTGAGGGAACTATGGTATTTTAATGGATAGTTATTAGGTTGAATAACACATACCCTTATGCGCCTGTTCCCAATCTTCCTTTTCGCCTCCTCACTGGTTTTGCTTGCGCTTCTCTACCCTTTTGAAGGCTTGCAGGGCTTGGAGTTCATACAACACGGAGAGGCAAACGCACCTCCATCTTCGGCCGATGCCCCCCAGCCGGAACAAAGCGGGGAATCGATACTGAACAGCCGCCTGGGACTGATCGCGCTGATCGTACTCACCGTGGGTGGCGCACTGCTGGCGTCTCAGGGCAAGCGCTTTCAGGCGGTCAATCGCTTTCTGCGCTCCGGTGGCATCGAGGAATAAGCAGCACTGCGCCCTACACCAGTTCGATCTTGTTGCGTCCCAATTTCACCATGCCTTGTTTTTCCATCTGCTTGAGCAGGCGACTGATGGCTTCCCGGCTGGCATTGAGGTCGTAGGCAATCTGCTGGTGGGTGGCTTCTACTACCGACTTTCCCGTAACGGTTGCTTTATCGCGCAGGTAGTCGAGCAGGCGCTCATCCATACGCCGGAAAGCGATGCTGTCAATGGTGCGCACTAATTCTACCATGCGTTCGTCATAGGTGGTCATCACGAAATTCTTCCAGCTTTGGTAGCGGGTCATCCACTCATCCACCTGGCGGATGGGAATGGCGATGAGCGTGGTATCTTCTTCGGCCACGGTGCGGATATGGCTTTGTTTGTTCATCATGCAGCACGTAAAGGACATGGAGCAGGCATCGCCGGCCTGCAGGTAGTACAGGTACAGCTCGTGACCGTCCTCGTCTTCGCGCACTACCTTCACGCTGCCTTCCACCACCAGGGGCACGTGCCGTACATAGGCGCCTACATCCATAATGGTGCGGCCGGCCTTGAAGTGCATGAGCTTGCCTACGCTGGCGATCTCTTCCTGCAGTTCGGGCTCGGCTATGGAGGGAAAGTGCTTGCGCACCAGTTCCAGGATCTCCGGATTCACACTTGTGGACTGCATAGTCATTTTTGCTTCAATTGTTGTTCCAGGGCATCCAGCCGCTTCTCGATCTGCAGGAGTTTGTCCAGAATAATGATGTGGGTCTTCTTGGCATCAATGCCCACCGGGCCTTGATCGCTTTGGATCTCGCGGGCAATGGTTTCAAAGGTTTTGGGAGCGACGTCAAGTTTCATAGGTCACTTGGTTCTGGCAGCTTGCGGCTCGTATTTTACCATCAGATTGATCCAACTGGAGCGGGCCAGTCGAAAAATATATACAAAACTGAAAGAACCTACTGCGAGAAGCAGCGCGAAGGAAGCCTCTACGCTCCAGTCGAACCCCCAGTGAAACAGGGCCACAAAGCCGAAGCAAAGCCAGGCTGTGAACCCGTAGGATATAAACATGGCGCCATAATAAAACCCCGGTTCGGGCAGATAGTTCTGCTCACAGACGGGGCAGGCCTCCGGCATATCGAAGGGCTTCCGAAAAGAAAAAGTCGGAGTTTCAAACAAATCCCCTTCGTGGCATTTGGGACACTTCAGAGAGAAGATGCTATACCACTTACTGTGTTTGTCAAACATTCCCATCGCTCAGTTTTTCTTGGCAATCCATTGAATGACGCTGGCTGTACCCTGGTGGTAAGGACCCTCATCCAGCTCGGTATTCGTCTCCGCCCGGTGCAGGAGGTCCGCCTCGGGAAAATCTTCCCAAAGCTCTTCTGCACTGAAAAGCATATCCAGTCGCTTGGGCCCTCCGGAAGAACGGCCCAGTTGCGCCTTGGAAAAACCCTCCAGAAACAAGGTGCCACCACGGGCCAGGCTCTGCCACACCTGGCGGTGCAAATGGCGGCGCTCCTCCGGGGGAAGGTGCACAAAAATCAGCCCCGCAGCATCGAACGCCTCTGCTTCAAAGGGGAAAGAACGCAGTTCGGCCAGTGCGTACTGTATGGATACCTTCTGCCGGGCAGCCAGCGCCAGGGCTTTTTCCCGGGCAGCCCGGCTGAAATCAAAGGCCGTTACCTGCCAGCCGAGCCGGGCAGCAAAGACGGCATTGACCCCCTCACCCTCGCCCGGAGGCAACACCCGGCCGGGCCCCCCTTGCGGCAGGGGCCCGGCCCGAAAA
>JAJDFU010000443.1 GCA_020528935.1 Saprospiraceae bacterium
TTCCGGTGCGTCTTCCCGGAAATGGCCCAACCCCCTGCCCGAAGTAGAGGGGGAGGAAAAGGAAAGGCGCAAGGAAGGCGACGAGGCCGGCATGGAGGACGAGGTTGAAGTGGATCAGCGGCTGCGGGACAATAAAAAAGGCTTCGTCCAGTACATCTATACCGAACCCATCCTGCGGCACGCCACCCGGCACAACCTGCTCGTGGAGCTGCACTACCGCACGGGCGATTACCTGGTGGTAGGCGAAGAGGTGGGCCGCATCTACGGCCAGGAGCAGGTCGGGGAAGGCGATATGCACCACCTGCTGGACCAGTTCATCCTGGGCAGCCAGCGGGTGCCCCAGCAGGATGCCGAGTACGCCATCCTGCAGATGGTGGAGATCGCCAGCCGGGCCCTCTCGCCGGGTATCAACGATCCCTTCACGGCCATGACCTGCATTGACAACCTCACCGCCGTGCTGACCTACCTGCTGCGGGTCCGGTTCCCCTCCCGCTACCGCTACGACGAGGAGGGCGTGCTGCGGGTCATTGCCGATGTAGTGGACTACCCCGGCCTGCTGGATGCCGGCTTCAACCAGATCCGACAGTACGCCAAGGGCAACCCGGCCGTGCTGATCAAGCTGATGGAAGCGCTGCAGACCCTCTACCGGAGCGCTTTCCTCCGTGTGCACCGGAAGGCCGTACAGCGGCACGCCCGCATGGTGCTCCACCTGGCCCGCAACTCCTTCGACGACCCCAATGACCTGCAGGACCTGGAGCAACGCAGCCGGGCGATCCTGCCCGCTGAGGATGCGTTGGAGTAGGTTGGCGAACAAAGGTTGTACCGCTTCAAGGATTACGGCATTAAAACCTGCCTTCTGTGACCCGTATTACGGGCCTATCGTTCTCCCGGCCTTACCTTTGTGCGGCAAACGATCACCATGGAACATCCCCATTGCCCGCCCCGCCGCTGGGACCTGCTCAAGCGGCAACTCGACAATCTCCGCCCGGAAGCTTTCCGGGAGCGGATGGCGCGCGGCGACGTTCAGCTCCTGGACGTGCGCACGCCCGAGGAATATGCCCGGGGCCACCTGCCCGGCGCACGCAACCTCGACTACCTGGGGGAGGATTTCCTGGATACCATGGAGGCCCTGCCTCCCGAGCCCGTCTACCTGGTGTACTGCCGCACCGGCCGCCGCAGTGTGCGCAGCTGCACCCTGATGCGCAATGCCGGCTTTCGCCGCGTCTTCCACCTCGACGGCGGCCTGCTGGCCTGGGAGGAGGTGTTTGAGCCCGTGGCCGAAAAGTGACCGGCAGAGCAGAAAGGCGCTGCGACTAAGGCCTGGCACATTCCGGATATTAGCCGGCAGCAAATCGCCGGTAGCCGGCCACCGTGACATATATCACTTAACCGCAGATATGGTTCCGCTTACCTTTGTACTATCTGCTGATCACCCAACGCAAGCTTCCAATGAACGTCAAACAATACCTTCCCATACTCGACTGGCTGCCCAAATACAAGCGCACCGATCTGCAGGGCGACCTCTCGGCCGGCCTCACGGTGGGCGTGATGCTCATCCCACAGGGCATGGCCTACGCCATGATCGCCGGCCTGCCGCCCATCTACGGCCTGTACGCCTCCACTATACCGCTCATCCTGTACGCCATCTTCGGTACCTCGCGCCAGTTGGCCGTGGGCCCGGTAGCCATGGTGAGCCTGCTGACGGCCGCCGGTGTGGGTGCCCTGGCCGAGGGCGGCAGCGAAATGTACATCATGCTGGCCATCACTCTGGCCCTTATGGTGGGCGTCATCCAGTTTTTGCTGGGGGCTTTCCGGCTGGGTTTTCTGGTCAACTTTCTCTCCCACCCCGTCATCAGCGGCTTTACCAGTGCGGCGGCCCTCATCATCGGGCTCAGCCAGCTCAAACACCTGATGGGCGTAGACATCCCGCGCAGCCACCACATCCACGAAATCCTGATCCATGCCGTCCGGGAGTTTGGCAACGTCAACTGGCCCACGGTGGCCATCGGCTTGGGCGGCATCGCCATCATCATGGGCGTGAAGCGCCTCCACAAGCGCATCCCCGGCCCGCTGCTGGCGGTGATCTTCGGCATCCTGGCCGTGTGGGGGCTGGGGCTGGCCGACAGCGCAGGCGTGAAGATCGTGGGCCAGGTACCGGAAGGACTGCCGGCCTTCGGCATCCCCAATATGGAAATGGGCAACCTGCAGGCCCTGGTGCCCATCGCCCTCACCATCGCCCTGGTGAGCTTTATGGAAAGCATAGCCGTGGCCAAGGCCATACAGGCCCGACACAAGAACTACAAGGTGGACCCCAACCAAGAGCTCATCGGACTGGGTGTCGCCAACATCGGCGGCTCCATGTTCCAGTCCTATCCCGTCACCGGCGGATTTAGCCGTACGGCCGTCAACGACCAGGCCGGCGCCCGGACGGGCCTGGCCGCCATCATCAGCGCGGGCCTCATCATCCTCACCCTGCTGTTTCTGACCTCCCTCTTTTTCTACCTGCCCAAAGCCATACTGGCCTCGGTCATCATGGTGGCCGTCTTCGGCCTCATCGACTTCAAAGAAGCCATCCATCTGTGGAGCAGCAACCGCACCGATTTCTTCATGCTGCTCATCACCTTTCTGGCCACGCTCAGCCTGGGCATCGAGCAGGGCATCGGCGTGGGTGTGGTGCTCTCCCTGGTCATGGTCATCTATCGCACCACCCGCCCCCACGTGGCCATACTGGGCAAGGTGCCCGACACCCATCACTACCGCAATGTGGACCGCTTTCACGAAGTAGAGGAACGCGACGACCTGCTCATCCTGCGCTACGACGCCCAGCTCTACTTCGCCAATACCACCTTCTTCAAGGACACCCTGGAGGAATTCATCGAGCAAAAAGGCGACGACCTCAAAGCCGTCATTCTCAATGCCGAAAGCATCAATGCCCTGGACAGCAGCGCCGCTCACGCCCTGGAAGAAGTAGTGGATGATCTGCATCGGCAGGGACTGAGCCTCTACCTCACCGGCGTAAAAGGCCCGGTTCGCGATGCCATGGCCCGCGCACACCTCATCGAAAAGATCGGCCCCGATCGCTTCTTCATGGACATCGAAGATGCCGTACACTACTTCGACTACCAGGACCAGCTCAACGGCAAGCCCGACATGTCGGGCTACACCCTGCAGACGAACGTGGAAAAGAAATCACCGTAGCGAGCCGCCGATCAGAAAGGCCGGAGCGGATGCGATTTCCGTTCCGGCCTTCTTCTTTTCCCCCGACTGCCGCCAGCTACCGGCTGTTCCCCTGACGAAAGTCACCTCCTGCTGTGATCCCAATCACGAAGCCCAGGCTTTTGCCTGCCCTATCTTTGAAGTGTCCGAAAGGGCAAAGCACCCATTGCGGACCACGTGAAGATTACATTTTTTCAAAACACCAAAAAGCATACTGCATCATGAAAGTGGAGCAATTGTATACCGGCTGCCTGGCCGAAGCGGCT
>JAJDFU010000336.1 GCA_020528935.1 Saprospiraceae bacterium
CCTTTGTGGCAGTGCCGGCGAGATAGGGGCCCTACACGCTACCCAGGGGCATGGCAAAGACGGTATCGGCAATGACGGGACTGACCCCATCAGCCATGAGGTAGGCGGCATCCATGGAGCCGTAACGCGTAGCTACGAACAGGGAATCGTCCTCGGTTTCGATAAATTCGGGCAGGTATTCCTCGATCTTCTCTCGCCAGGAGGCACTGTCTTCCGCACTGGGCTCAACCTGGAAGACGACGTACCGCAGCTTGCGGGTTTCTTCATCCCTTTCGTAGCGGGCGGCATTTTCGTTGAGGTAAGCCCGGAAATCCTCGTCGCTCAGGCTCACCTCGCTGTTGTCCAGCTCGTCGAACGGTATTTTGACGTAGGCCAGGTCGATCTGCTGGTTTTGTTCTTTTTCGCCCAGTTGGGCCATCCAGGAGGGGGTGTACATGGCCTTGGACACCAGGGTAGCCAACTTGGACTGCAGGCGCTCGTTGACGATCTCCTGTTGTTGCTGCCCCCAGAAAGCGCGCAGCGGTCCCGTCAGCTCGTTGTTCTCGAGCTGGCGCTTAAACTCGTTGAGCTGCTGGCGGTTGATCTGGCGAGTGCGCGGGTCGGCGAAATTCTGCTGAACGACGGGGCTGGGATTGGGACCGAACTGCAGGTCCTCCAATTCGGCAGATCCCACGCCAAGGCCCAGGGCATCCGCTTCCCGTTCCATCAGGGCTTTCTCCACGAAGAAGTTCCAGAGGACATCGCGGCGGCGAAAAGCATCCACGCCCTGGTAAAACTCCTGCTGCAACTGATCCACGCGCATGAACTCGTTGTAGTCCAGCTTCTGGCCGTCCACCTTGCCCAGCGTGGTACTGGGACCACCGAAGGCGCTCTGTTGGCCGGAAGTCATATCCATGACGATAAAGCCGCCCAGTCCCAGGGCAATGAGAACGACAATGAGATAAAAATTCTTTCGGATCTTACTAATCAGCGCCATGCCTGTTACACGATTTTGCGTTTTATTGAAGTACAAAGCGTTGTGTACCAACACTTTGTTAACAGCATCGACAAGGCTGTTCTTCAAGGGCTCGCAAAACTACGATTTCCTGATCACTATTTTCAGCGGCAAGCCCGAAAAACACGGCCTTAAAAATCCCCGCAAAGGTAAGTCCTTTGGGGCGTATTGACCAAAAACCCCGCCATCAGGAGGTGAGCAGGCGAAAGCCCACGCCGTGAATGGTCTCTATGCGGAGGCCGGGGTCTTCCCGGAGGTATTTGCGCAGTCGGGAGATGAACACGTCCAGGCTGCGCCCCAGAAAGTAGTCGTCTTCCCCCCAAACCCGCTCCAGGATAGTGGATCGCTTCAGCACCTGATCGGCGTTTTCGGCCAGCAGCCGGAGCAGGTCGGCTTCCTTTTGCGTGAGCTGGCGTTCCTCTTCCCCCAGCCGGAGGCTGAGGTTGCGATGGTCAAAGAGAAACCGCCCCAGGGCAATCTGTTCACGGCCGGAGCGGGGGGCCGTGATCTTGTTGCGCTTCAGAAAAACCTCCACCTTGAGGATGAGCTCTTCGATGCTGAAGGGCTTGGTGATGTAGTCGTCGGCGCCGAGGCGCAATCCGTTCAGGCGGTCCTCTTTCAGGCTTTTGGCCGTGAGGAAGAGGATGGGTACGTGAGGGTCGGCCTGGCGGATGTGGCGAGCCAGGGCAAAGCCGTCCACCTCCGGAAGCATGACGTCCAGGATACACAGGTCAAAGCGTCCTTTTTGCAGGGCTTGCAGGGCCTGCCGGCCATCGGCACACCAGGTGATGCGGTACCCTTGCAGTTCCAGGTTGTCCCGGGTCACAAAACTCAGGCTTTCGTCGTCTTCCACGTACAGCAAATGCGGTGCCATAGGCGATCGGGTTAGGCGTGCACGGGCATGTGCACCTCCAGTGCGGTGCCCTGGCCGGGCTCGCTCTCCAGGCGGAGGTTCCAGCCGTGCGCTTCACAAATTTTCTTCACGTAGTACAATCCCAGTCCAAATCCTTTAACGTTGTGCACATCCCCGGTAGGTATGCGGTAGAATTTCTCGAAGATGCGCCCCTGGTGTTCGGGCGGGATGCCCGGCCCCTCGTCGCTCACCCGGAGCGTGGCGCGGCGCCCCCGGCACTGCAGGGCAACGCATACCCGCGGCGGGTCGCCGCCGTATTTCATCGCGTTGTCCAGCAGGTTGTAGATGACATTGGTGAGGTGGAAGCGATCGGCGCGAACGGTCAGGGGAGCTTCCGGCAGCTGCGTGCACAGGTGACCGTTGCGATCCGCACCTTTGATGGAGGCGCTTTCCACTACCTGCTGTACCAGCCCGTTCACGTCTACCACTTCCCGGCGCAGGGCAAAGCGGTCGCGTTCCAGCTTGGCCAGTTGCAGCACCTTTTGCACCTGGTCGTTCAGGCGCTGGTTTTGCTCCCGGATGATCTGCGCATAGCGACTCAGGCGTTCATCCTGGCGGATGCGGCTGTCGTTCAGGAACACATCGGCCGATATCTTAATGGTGGAAATGGGCGTTTTGAACTCGTGCGTCATGTTGTTGATGAAGTCCTTTTGCAAATCGGACAGCTTCTTCTGGCGCAGGATCACAAACATGGAAAATGCAAAGAACAAAATGGTGAACAGGGATATGAGCGAGAAGATGACGGAGAGCTGCATCTTGCTGAAGAGGTAGCCACTGCGGTTGGGGAACTTGAGCCCGAAGTAGTAGGTCAGCCCTTCGGCCTTCGGCATGGTACTGGGCTCGGATCGCTGGGGCGAGTTGGGAGCGTAGCTGAAATACTTGCCGTACACCATTTCATTGGTGGTACAGTCAAATACGGCGTATTCGAAGTCCACGTTGAGCGCCAGGGATTCCAGTTCGCGCTGCAGGTAGTATTCGAGCACGCCGGGGTCGATCACATCTTCCATGTTCACCACGTAGTAATTGGTGGTGCGCTGCTGCACGATCTGCCGGGCCGGCAGGGTGCTGCCGTTGAGTTCGGCCATATGGGTGGCCACCCGGTACAGCGCGAGGCTGACCTTCTGGTGGAATTCCCGCTCGTTGATGTTCCAGGTGCTGATCACCCAATAGGCCTGAACAGCTACGATGCCCGCAATGGCCAGGACACCCAGCGCAATGACCCGCCTGATCCAGCTATTTTTCATTGTGCTGCCGAAAATAGGAAGTTCCCGCCAGCAGCGCCCCTGGCTTAACGAGCCGTTAACAAGCGGGGCTTCCCATCCGGGGCAGGGGCATTTTTTTTTCTATTTTTCGCCCTATGGGAACTAAGGTTTCGGTCATCGGCCCCCTTGCCCTGCTCCTGGGCAGCTGGCTTGCGTGTGCGGCGGCAGCCCAGAACAACCCCTTTGAGCTCCGTCCGCGCCTGGACACCCGGCCGGCACCCCCGGCGGATATGCCGGCCGGCACCGCCACTCCCTTCGAGTTGCTTCGCCAGGCCCCTGCTGCCCCCGCATCCGCCGGGAAGGCCGCAGCGCA
>JAJDFU010000509.1 GCA_020528935.1 Saprospiraceae bacterium
CGGCGTGTGGGGGGGGTGTGGCCGGGGGGGGGGGGGGTGGGAAAGGAGGGGTGGTATGCAGGTGCAGGGGGGAGGGCTGCTCCGGGGCGTTGGGATCGGCTGTGCCGGGGACGGGCTCCAGTCCGGCTTCCCCCACGATCCCGAAATCGGGCGGGTAGAGCAGGCGCAGGTCGTTGTCGAAAAAGTAGAGCGACAGGCCCGGCTGGCCGTCCGGGCCGATGAGGCGATTGTTGGCTTCGGCCAGCGGCCCAGGGTATTCGGCCAGCTGATCGCCGGGATCCAGCTCCACCAGGATCCGGCTGTAGCCGGCCTCCTGGGCGGGTACGAGGGGCAGCGACAGGTTCCGTTCTTTGCTGGCGAAGGGCGCGGCCACCTGCCCGGCCCACAGCAGCACCTCCGAGCCGGAAGGGAAGCGGGCGCGCACCTGCAGGGGCAGGCTGTCGGGGCTGCCGCGCCCCAGGTTGTACAGCTGAAGCGCCAAGCGGAAGCTGTCGCGCGCCAGAGAGACGGGCGCGGGGTCGAAAGGCGGTTGAGCTGCTTTCAGCGTATAATCGGGCCCCTGGAATCCCTGCAGGACCAGGGCCGGGTCGCCGTGCAGGCTGTACTGCTGGGTGAGTTCGTGCACGCCCAGCAGGCCGTTGTTTTCGAGCTCGCCCAGGGTAGCCTTGAACAGCCGGCCGAGGCTCTGGCCGTAATTGTCCTGGCCCAGCCGCCGGTAGAACACCCGGCTGAAGCGCTGCAGGGCCCCGGTATAGCCCAGGCCGGTGGAAGCGCTGAAAGCGATGGCGCCTTTTTTTTCCTGCAACACGAAGCGCTCGCTGATGCCGCGCTGGGCCGCATGGATCTGCCCGGAGTAGCAGCCCAGCGAGAGGATGAAGGGGTAGCGATCGGCATTGGCATAAGTCTCCGGGTCGTCCAGGCTGAAATCGAAGGTGTTGGCGCCGGAATGCCCGAAAAAGGTGAGCATGCGCGTACCGCTGTTGATGTAGCCGAGCAGTTGCCCGGAGGTGGACAGCTGCACCGGCTCGGAGCTGGTCTTGTAAAAGGAGATCACCTCCGCGCCGAAGGCGCTCCCGGCCAGTTGGTCGCCCAGGTGCTCCAGGTGGTCGCGGATGAGGCCCTGGATTTGCAGGTCGCCCCCGCCCAGGTGGAGCACGCGCTTCAGCCAGGCTCTGCCGGCTACCGTTTGCGGCAGGTTGCCGGTTGCTTCGAAGGCCCGGACCTTGTCCAGGTAGGCCCACACCTCCTCCGGCCGGGTGGCGGCCAGGCGCCCGACGGCAAAGAGGGGCTCGGCCTTGCGCCCGCTGCCGAGCAGGAGCACGTCCGAGCCGGGGCTGCCGAAGGTGGGCAGCAAGTGCCGCCGCTGCAGAGCTTCGGCTTCTTCTGCTCCGGCCAGGCGCAGGGCCGGGTATTCGATGGCCTTGCCCAGCAGGAAGAAGTGGCCCGGCGGCTCCGGCCAGTGCTTCCGGATGTAGTGGGCGAAGTGGCGCACGGCCAGCGGGTGGCGCCGGAGCCCGTAGGCAAACTGATCGTAGAGTTGCCGGATGTCCACCACCAACACCGCCTGCTCCTGCCGGCGGTGATCCGCATAGGCAGCTACGGGATCACCCCCGCCGCGGAGGTGCGGGTGCGTGAGCAGGATGTAGTCGGCGGCGAGAGCCCGGAAGTCGATCCAGTGCACCGTTTCCAGCTCCTGGATTTCCACGACTTCCGCCCCCAGCCAACAGCTGCGCCTGCCGGCGGCTTCCGGCAGCCGGAAACGGACTTGACCGTTCACCGCTTCGGCCTCCATGCGAAGGCCCTGGCTGAAATCCAGCAGCACGTATTCGCCCGGCGAGGCACCGGTCCACTGCAGCTGGCGCGGCCCGGCCGCTTCCGGAAGCACGAAAGTCAGGGAATCGGCACCGGCCAGGTTGAAGCCGGCGGGATAACGCAGCCGGAGCCAGGCCAGAGCATGGCGATCCTGCCCGCTGGCGAGGCCTTCCATGGCCAGGGTCCATTCCGCGGCAGCCGGCGGGGTAAATGTCAGCTCGTAGGAGCGTACGCCCCAGCCTTCGAATGCATCTTCGATCAAGGGCTGCCCGTTGAGTTGAATGCGCCATTGATGCGGCCGGTCGTCGGCCAGCAGGCGAAGCCGCAGGCGGGCCGTACCGGCGGCGAGCGGGGCGGTAGGTGCCCACACTACCTCGCTTCGATTGCGCAGGGGCGAAGCAAAACCGTCGCCCGGCTCGAAGAAGCTCTGCCGTACCCTTTCCGGATAGGGCTTCTGATGGTGGCGCGAGGCGAAGACCTGCTCGTACAGGCGGTACAGCCAGGGCTCGGGCGGAGCAGCGGGATCGGGGGCATTGGGCAGGCTTTCATAGCGGAGCCCCCGGGTGCCCGGCGGGCCGGCAGTGAGGAAGTAGGCGGCCGTATCGGTATAGAGGCTGTAGGCAGGGTTGAGGGGATGGGTGTCCGGATCCTCGTAGAGATAGCGATCCAGTTGCCCCCGATTGCGGCGGCCGTAGAACTCGAGGTAGTCGCCCGGCCGGAGGGGGCTATCCGAGGAGGCGTAGAGGGGCACCTCTTCGCCCAGAACGAAGAGCTGGTAGCGCTCCGGCTCGATCTGGCCGGGAAGCCAGCCGGCGGCGATCAGGCGGTCGGCCGGAATGCGATACAGGCCGTCGCGGGCAACTTCCATCTTCAGATAGGGCTGCTCGTAGCGGATCCACTCCGGGCCGTAGAGGGTATCCGGGCCCCGCATCATCTGGGCGGCCGCTGTAAAACAGGGGAAAATGGATAGAAGAAGGGCGGATGCCCCGGTCCGGCAATCCATAGCTCGGGGGTTGAACGAATGACACCATGCTCTGGATTGATATTGCGCGGATATTCAATTTAGGCATTTATCCGATGTGCCGCCACCTTCGTCCAAGTCTCCGGCATCGCCGGGGCTTTTTTCGTACCTTTCCGGCATGTTTTTCCCCATCGGCGACGATCAGATCAAGGGCGGGTATTTTCCCTTGTTCAGCTACGGCTTCATTGCCTTGAACGTGCTGGTCTTCCTCTTCCAGATCAGCATG
Organism: Saprospiraceae bacterium; assembly: GCA_020528935.1. Lineage (GTDB taxonomy): Bacteria > Bacteroidota > Bacteroidia > Chitinophagales > Saprospiraceae > JAJDFU01. The sequence goes on from JAJDFU010000509.1 coordinate 3,060, forward strand.
CCGGAGGGGCAGCTCAACGCCTTCATCTTTGAGTACGGCGCCATTCCGGCCGAGACTTCCCAGCAGCAAGACCTCTTCACCATACTCACCAGCATGTTCCTGCACGGCGGCTACATGCATCTGCTGGGGAATATGCTGTTCCTGTGGATCTTCGCCGACAACATCGAGGCTACGATCGGCAACCTGCGCTTCCTGTTGTTCTACCTTGCCGGCGGCATTGCGGCCTACCTGGCACATTACTTCACCAATATGGAAAGCACCATCCCCACAGTGGGCGCCAGCGGCGCCATTTCGGCAGTGATGGGCGCCTATCTGGTCATGTTCCCCCGCTCGCGCATCAAGGTGTTCTTTTTCTTTTTCCTCTTTCGCATCTCGGCTTTTGTATTCCTGGGGCTGTGGATCGCCCAGGAGTTCTTCTCCGGC
>JAJDFU010000359.1 GCA_020528935.1 Saprospiraceae bacterium
TCCCCCTGAACATCATCACTCCCCGAGGGGTCGGGTAGTGCGACCTTGGGCGGGCTTTTTCGGTTGATGACCAGATAGATGGTGCGGTTTGTCTTTACCCGGCTTTCGGGCTGCGGATCCTGTTGGATGACGGTTCCCGGCGGCTTTTCATATTGATATACCGAATCGCTCACTTCGATCCGGAAGCTGCGGTTGCGGGCCAGCTTCATGGCATCGTCCAGTTCCATGCCCACGTAATTGTGCACCTGAAGGGACTCGCCGTGCTTGGTGTACAGGCGCAGCCAACCCAGCAGCAGGAGATACAGCACCAACAGCAGGGCGAGCCAGAGGCCGAAATTCTTGAGAAAAACCGGTGAGGAGAGGAAGGCCCAAAGCTGGCGCAGCCATTGCCCCAGGGTCTCCAGCAGGCGATCGGCCAGTCGTTTCCACCAGGGACCCGCGCCCTGGGCAGCAGGATTGCTCATGATAGGGTTGGGATTGTGCCTTTGCTCGCCCGACGGAGGGTCAGCAGCCGTGTCCGGGCGGATCACAGAAGCCGAAGCAGCGGTTTTGAGCATGCGACGGCCTCCTTGCTGCCTGGCGAAGGCGTATTGCAGGATCTGATCAATAAATTCGTAGGGCTTGTAGCCGTGGAGGGCTGCCTGGTGGAAAATGGCCGTAGCAGGGGTCATGCCGGGCAGCGAGTTGACCTCTATGATCACGGTTTCCACTTCCGACGGGCCGTACACCCGCACGAAGGCATCAATCCGGCAATACCCCTCCACCTGAAGGATGCGGGCGGCCCGCTCCAGCTCATCCTTTACCTGCCGAGCTACCGCTTCGTAGTTTTCGCCGAAGCGCGCCGGGGTGATATTCTGCCCCTGCCCGGCCAGAAACTTTTCCTCCAGGCTGAGCACCTCGCCTACGGCCAGGGTTTCGGAGGGCTCAAACACCTCGTAGCGCAGGCTGCCGTCCGGTTCAAAATGGGTGAGCATGCCGACGGTCACCTCCAGAAAGCGCTCGGCACCCTCTGCTGTGATGAGCGACTCCAGCAGGGCGGCTTCCTTGCGGGGAAACTCCTCGTGAGGATGCAGGCGCAAAAAACGACGGCTTTCCGGAAAGTCCGTGCCGGGTGCCCGGAACAACAGCCGCAGGTAGGCCTTCAGTTCGGCTGCATTGCGGATCACCTTCACGGCGGAGCTGCAGCCGTCGTCTACCGGCTTGGCCACCAAGGGAAAGCCAAAGCGGTCCTGTATGGCACTCAAAGCGGCTTCTGCTTCGCCGTGATAGTGTTCCTTGCGCAGCAATAACTGGTCCGCCACGGAGAAGCCGTTGGCGCTCAGGGTCTGCAGCGTCCGGTACTTGTCGATCGTGATGGCAGAGGATATGGGGCCGGAACCGTTGTAGGGGATGGAGCGCTCGTCCAGCAAGCGCTGCAGTTCGCCGTCCTCGCCGGGGCGGCCGTGCAGGGCAATGAATACGGCAGAGACCTCCTCCTGCAGCCGCTGGAAGGACCAGGGCTCCGGTTGGAATATGACGTCGCTGGCCGCGTATTTGGCGGTGATGTCCCGGCATTCCTCCCGGATGCGATCGAGGGCAGGGTGGGGGGTGCCGTGGTGTTCCACTGCATCCCGGATGTCGTCGGCATTGTCTTTCAGCAACAGCGATACCGGCAGGCGATGCAGGCGGATCGCATCGCCCTGGCGGCTCAGGAAGAGCGGTATGGGCTCATAGGTCTCGCTGCTGGCCAGCTTCTCGTAAATGTTCCGGCCGCTTTCCACGGAGATGTGGCGTTCGTATGAGTAGCCGCCCAGGATGACCCCGATGCGCCGGCGCGCGCCCTGGGTCAGGCGCGCGCTTCGTATCGCCTCATCCAGCTGATCCAGCAGGGCCTGCCAGCGCCCTGCTCCGGGCTCTTCCGTCAGGCGCTCCTGCAGGGACAGCCGCAGGATGAAGGTGAGAAACTGGCTGGGATTGAGCCCGATCTCTGCGGCCTGGTGAAAAAAGAAGGAAGAGGGCAACATGCCCGAGGTGGTGTTGGGATCGTTGAGGTAGATGGTGCCCTCCGCCTGGATAAAGCCGTCGATGCGGGCATACACCTGAAAGCCCAGCTCCCGGAACAGGCGCGTACAGTGCTCCCGGATGGCCTGAACCTGCTCCTCCGGCAGCTCGATGGGCGTGCGCTTGCGCGACAGCCCGGGCAGGTACTTGGAGCGGTAATCGTACACTTGTCCGCTCTTGACGATTTCCGTGGGGGGAAGTGCTGCAGCTTCGCCGTTTTCCGTTCGGACCACGATGCAGGAAAACTCCTTGCCTTCGATAAATGCCTCCAGCAGGACCTTATTCTCCAGGTGGAAACTTTCGAGCCCTACAACGGCGTCCGTATCTTCCGGGAAGTCTTCCGCCCAGGCATTGAGCCGGCGCAGGAGTTCCTCCGGATGGTAACAGGTGAGGTGTTGGTCATTCAGCCTGACCGTCATGGGAAAGGCGAGGCCGTCGCGAATATCGGTGAGCAGCCGAAGGTGGTCAATGCGCTCGTATGCGCTGCGCTGCTGCCAGTCGCGCAGGGGAATGCGTTCTAGAAAGAAGGCCTGCTGTACGGCTTCAAAGAGTCCGTCCGCACCGGCTTTTTCATCCACGATGGATACGCCGATGGAGGAGCCCTGCCGGCTGGGCCGCACCACCAGCGGGAAGCCGATGTGCTCGCGGGCCAGGTCGTATAAGCGCTGGGGATCGCTTTGGGCCCAATCGGCCCGGTCCAGCACTTCGATGCGGGGAGTGGGAAAGCCGCGCTCCTGCATGAGTTCCTTTTGCCAGGCTTTGTCCATGCCGATGCGGCTGGCTTCTACGCCACTGCCGGTGTAGGGAATACCCAGGGCAGCCAGTTGTTGCTGGATCTGGCCGTCCTCTCCGTACAGGCCGTGCAGGGCCAGAAAAGCGAGGTCGATGTGCTGGTCCAACTGTTCGGGAGCCAGGGGCCGGCCGATGGTGCGGAGCAGGGGGCGAATCTCCTCCTCCGGGAGTGGTCCCAGGCTTTCTTCGTAGATCTGAAACTGATTCGGCGAGTCCGGCAGCGCTTCCACGGGCGGGAAAAAATCGCGTATAGATCCCTTGTAGATGTACTGCCAGTCCAGCAGCACAAAATTCCGGAAGCTGTCTACGAAGATGGGAACGGGATCGAAAAGGCTTTTGTCCAGGTTGTCGTATACGGTGCGGCCACCGGCAAACGATATTTCTCGTTCGCGGGAAGGGCCTCCGAAAAAAATACCGACTCGTAGTTTCATAGACAACCGGGCGCTCGTCGTTTGGCGGCACGGAAATCCGGCCTTAGCCGGGGGTTTCCCTAATATTGCGGGCAAAGTTAGCCCAAAATAGGACATGAACCGCGAAATTCTACGGCTGGCCGTGCCCAATATTCTCAGCACCCTTTCCGTCCCCGCCCCTTATACACTTCTACGC
>JAJDFU010000216.1 GCA_020528935.1 Saprospiraceae bacterium
CGATTAGGCCGCATAACCCCAGGAAACAGAAGTACTCCATTGCTTTCGCTCTCTCTCTGCAATTAAGTGCGGACCAGTTCGCCTTTTGGCTAAGCCCTGGTTTGGTATTGCGTTTACAAATTCACTTACAGCTTTAGCATTATGAACGGCGTTATGAATCCCTGGCAGTTGGCGCTATTAGCGTCAACTGCTTTATTTCTGATCGTATGTTGTAAAAGCTGGGGCAGTGAAGGATGCAACGTTCAGGGCACATTGGTTGACGAGCAGGGGCGGCCCGTCGGCGAGGCCATTGTACGGATCGAGACGAAAGCGCAGACCACTGCCGCCATGGGTGCCGTAACCGACCAGGACGGCCGCTTCCGGCTGAACCTTCCCGCGGGTTCGTACCGCTTTCTCATCCGGGTGGGTTCCATGAATTACGAATATCCGCTCGAGTTGCAGGCCAAGCTGGACGACACCCTGTTCACCTGGGTCATCTCCTCTGCCAGCGGCGCCCATTAACCGGCCCAGCTCTCGCGGTCCAGGCTGCGAAAATGGATGGCCTCGGCCAGGTGTTCGATCCCGATATCTTCGCTGCCCCCCAGATCGGCTGCCGTGCGGGCTACCTTGAGGATGCGGTCGTAGGCCCGGGCCGACAGTTGCAGCTTTTCCATGGCCTTTTTCACCAGGGTGATGCCGGCCGGACTGATGGGGCACAGCTCGCGCACCATGCGGCTGGGCATCTGGGCGTTGGCGTACATGCCGGGGTAGGGCTCGAAGCGTTGCAGCTGCCGTTCCCGGGCCCGAACCACCCGCCCGGCGATATCCTCGCTGGTTTCCCGTGCCGGCTCCAGGCTGGACAGCTCTTCGTAGGAGACCTGCTTGACTTCCACGTGCAGGTCGCTGCGATCCAGCAGGGGGCCGGAGATCTTGTTGAGGTAGCGCTTCACCACCCCGGGTCCGCACATGCACTCTTTTTCGGGATGATTGTAATAGCCGCAGGGACAGGGATTCATGCTGGCCACCAGCATGAAGCTGGCCGGATAATCCACGGAGATCTTGGCCCTGGAGATGGTCACGCGCCGCTCTTCCATGGGCTGGCGAAGCACTTCCAGCACGGTGCGCTTGAATTCGGGCAGCTCGTCCAGGAAGAGCACGCCGTTGTGGGCCAGGGAGATCTCGCCCGGCATGGGATTGGAACCGCCGCCCACCAGGGCTACGTCGCTGATCGTGTGGTGGGGTGCCCGGAAGGGGCGGGCCGAAATGAGCGAGGCGTTGGACGGCAACAGGCCGGCCACCGAATGGATCTTGGTGGTCTCCAGCGCTTCGCGCAGGTTCAGGGGCGGCAGGATGCTGGGCAGGCGCCGGGCCAGCATGGTTTTGCCCGCCCCCGGCGGCCCGATGAGGATCACATTGTGCCCGCCGGCCGCAGCCAATTCCAGGGCCCGCTTGATGTTTTCCTGCCCCTTGACGTCGGAAAAGTCCACCTCGTACTGGTTGTGGCGGTGAAAGAACTCTTCGCGCGTATCCACCACGGTGGGGCTTGCGGTTTCGTCGCCCGGCGGCGGGTGGCCGCCGTCGGGCAGGTGCTGCCCGCGGAAGACGGGCAGCTCGTTGCCGAGGGCGGCGTCGCGGGCATTCTGCGCGGGCAGGCGTAACCCCTTGCATTTTTCCTGGCGGGCCTGAATGGCGATGGGCAGGGCCCCGCGTATGGGCCGGAGTTTGCCGTCCAGGGCAAGCTCGCCCATGATCAGGTATTCGGACAGCAGGCCGGGCTCTATTTGCTCCGAGGCGGCCAGGTAGGCCAGTGCGATGGGCAGGTCGTAAGCCGACCCCTCTTTGCGCAGGTCGGCCGGGGCCAGGTTGACCGTCGTTTTTTTGCGCATCATCCGAAAGCCAATGTTCTTCAGGGCAGCCTCGATCCGCTGAAACCCTTCCTTGACGGCACTGTCGGGCAGGCCTACCAGGTGGTAGAAGTTCTTTTGGACGGTGACGTTGCCCCCCACGTGGACTTCCACGGTGATGGTGCGGGCATCCACGCCGTGCACGGCACTGGCAAAGGTCTTTACAAACATGATGATGCCGGCTTCTTTCCTAAGGTGTAATAACTGCTCCTAAGGTGAACAAAGAAAGGCGACCATTTGCTCAGGCGGCCTTACCTCAGTAAGCCTTGGCGTACAATACCCGGCGGGCTGAAGGCTTGCCCGTAAGCATATCCACGCCCGCTTCGGCCTCTTCGTCCTGTGGAATGCAGCGAATGGTGGCCTTGGTTTCTTCTTTGATGCGCAACTCCGTTTCGTCGGTGCCGTCCCAGTGGGCGCTGATGAAGCCGGGAATATCCTGTTCGAGCACCGCTTTGAAGTCCTCATAGGAATCCACGCGGGTCGTGTGCGCCTCGCGAAAGGCCTGCGCCCGCTGGTACAGCTTGGCCTGGATATCGGCCAACAGCTGCTTGACGAAGGGCCCTACGCCCTCCAGAGGCTGGAAGGTCTTTTCCTTGGTGTCGCGGCGGGCTACTTCTACCTGACCTTTTTCCAGGTCGCGCTTTCCGATGCCCAGCCGTACGGGTATGCCGCGCATTTCGTGCTCGGCAAATTTAAAGCCCGGCCGCTTCTTGTCGTCGCGATCGTACTGAACGGAAACGCCCTCGGCTCGCAGCTCAGCCATGAGGCGGTCGGCCACCGCTCCGATCTCCGGCGAGGGCTTCGGAATAGGTACGATCACCACCTGCGTGGGCGCCAGCCTGGGCGGGATGATCAGGCCGTCGTCGTCGGAATGGGTCATGATGAGGCCGCCCACCAGGCGGGTGCTCACCCCCCAGCTCGTGGCCCACACGAATTCCTCCTGGTTGTGCTCGTTGAGAAAGCGCACGTCGAAGGCCTTGGCAAAGTTTTGGCCCAGGAAATGAGAGGTGCCGGCCTGCAGGGCCTTTCCGTCCTGCATGAGGGCTTCAATGGTGTAGGTCTCCAGGGCCCCCGCAAAACGCTCCTGAGGGGTTTTGACCCCTTTGATAACGGGCATGGCCATCCACTCCTCGGCAAAATCGGCGTAGATCTGCTGCATGCGCTCGGCTTCTTCGATGGCTTCTTCCCGGGTGGCATGGGCCGTGTGGCCTTCCTGCCAAAGGAATTCGGCCGTGCGCAGAAAAAGCCGCGTGCGCAACTCCCAGCGCACCACATTGGCCCATTGATTGATGAGCAAGGGCAGATCCCGGTAAGAGTTGATCCAGTCGCGATAGGTGTTCCAGATGATGGTCTCCGAGGTCGGCCGAACGATGAGCTCTTCTTCCAACTTGGCTTCGGGATCCACCACCACGCCGCCATTGGGGTCGTTCATCAGGCGGTGATGGGTGATCACCGCACATTCCTTGGCAAAGCCTTCCACGTGTTCGGCTTCCCGGCTCAGGAAAGACTTGGGAATGAACAGGGGGAAATAGGCGTTTACGTGCCCGCTCTCCTTGAACATGGCGTCGAGCTGATCGCGCATCTTCTCCCAGATCGCAAAGCCGTGTGGTTTGATCACCATGCAGCCGCGCACGGCCGAATTGTCTGCCAGGCCGGCTTTTTTGACGATGTCGATGTACCACTGGGAGTAGTCTTCCGAACGGGCCGTAATCTCTTTTGCCATGAATTAAGTGTTCATTAACAATTTATAAATCCTTGAAAAGGAGTTTTTTGGGTAAAAATCTTAACAGTTTGATGCGGGTGAAACTTTTTGGCTGCGGGCAACGTTAACACAATGAAAGCATTACTATCAAACCTTTAACAGGTCGCAGGTTGGGCTTTAATGCCCTTTTAACAGCCAGAGTAGGCACAAAAGTAGTAATTTCAATGTTGAGGAAATTGAAGGCTGATGACCAAAAAACGTTTACACACACAATGACCAGGTACATGAAAAATATAACCAAGCTTTGGATGCTCGCCCTGCTGGCGCTCCCGTTGGCCGGCTTTGCGCAGTACGACGATCTTTATTACAATCCGGATCAAGACAGATCCTACGATCTGCCCGACGAACGGGCTTCGGAATCCAATAACAGGACCTCCGAGGATTGGAGAAGCCAGGATGAGGGCGAATGGGATTCCGGAATGATCGAGCGCGCTCCGGATTACGACAATGAGACCTACGAATTCGAAAGGCGCCACGATTATTTTTACACCTCTCGCATTCGGCGGTTTCACCGCCCGTTCTACGGTTTTGGCTTTTACGATCCCATTTACGTAGATCGCTTCTATTACGATCCGTTCTTTGCAGCTAGCCCGTTTGCAGGACCGGCACTGACCAGCCTGATCTACGATCCGGTGGTATCCTTCAACTTTGGGATCGGCTTTGGGTTTGGCAATCCGTTTTTCTCGCCTTTCGCGGGCTACAACCCCTGGGCCTGGGATCCGTGGTTCGGTCCGCGCTGGGGCTGGAATCGCTGGGGCTGGAACCGGCCCGGCTGGGGTTGGGGCAGTCCCTGGTTCGGCGGCAACAACGTATTCATCAACAACACCTTTATCGGTGCCGGCGGGTATTACTGTCCGCCTACATGGGGAGGGAACAATACTTATGTGACGAATGTATCCACAACCTATGCTCCGCGCACATTGAGCGGAGTAAGGCCTCCTTCTTCGTCCTCCAATTCTACCCTGAATGCGCGCAATTCCACTACGCGTCCGAATGCGAATACGCGCTCTTCCGCCTCACAGAATACGAGAAGCCGATCCAGTGATGCTGCGCGCAGTTCCAGCCGTCAGTTGAACACTCGCGAATCGGCTCGGCCCAATACCAATAGCCGCAGTCGCTCCAATGTAGAGCGAAGCACGCGCTCGCGCGATCGGCGCAGCTACGATCGCAGCCGCTCGCGCTCCAACAACAACCGCAGCTATAACCAAAGCCGCTCGCGCTCCAACAATCGCAGCTACAATTCCCGTAGCAACAGCAGCCGTTCGCGCTCCTTCAGCAGCCCGAACCGGAGCAGCCGCTCGCGCTCCTTCAGCAGTCCGAACCGGAGCAGCCGCTCGCGCTCTTTCAGCAGCCCGAGCCGGAGTGGTAGCTCGCGCTCCTTCAGCAGCCCGAGCCGGAGTGGTGGCTCGCGCAGCAGTGGTCGCCGCGGCGGAGGCCGGTAGAAGACATCGCACAATGCATTAAAAAGGGTGGGGTGAGGTTAACTCATCGCACCCTTTTATATTTGTCCTGCGATCTATATTCCCTGACTCAAGCTACCGTTATCCATGATCGACAAACCTCTGTTTGCTTTGACCAGCCTGCCGCAGCGCCTCACCTGGCTTTTCCTGTTCTTGCTTGGCCTTTCGGGTTCGAGCCTTTGGGCGCAGAGTGCTGCCGATGCGCTTCGCTACGGCCAGATCCGGGTGCTGGGCACCGCCCGCCACATGGGCGCAGGCGGCGCCATGGGTGCCCTGGGTGCCGACTTTTCGGTGATCGCAACCAATCCGGCCGGCATTGCGGCCTTTCGCCGCTCCGATTTTTCCCTCACCCCTGCCCTGCAATTTCGAACCACCGAAAGCCGGCTGACCAATGATCCCGTGGGGCCGGTCAACCGGGATAATCAAACCGCCTTTGCGCTGGAAAGCGCGGGAGCCGTTTTTGTTATCAAACCGCGCAGTTACCGCTGGCCCAACATCAACATTGGCCTGGGCGTAGTGCGCCTGGCCGATTTCAACCAGCGCTTCTCTTTCGATGGCATCTCCGAGGGGTCCATCGTCGACCGCTTTCAGGACCAGGCCAATGGCGGCATTTTTTCGGATTTTGAATCCAACCTCGCCATCGATGCCGAAGCTCTTTTCCAACTGCAGGGTGATGACTTCTGGTATTCCGACTTTTTCGATGCGCCCAACGCTCTGGTGAGCAAAACCCAGGAAGTGAGGCGCAGCGGATCCATTAATGAGATCGAGTTCAACGTCGCCGCCAATTACGACGAAAAGCTCTTTTTCGGCGCCACCATCGGCCTGCCCATCCTGCAATTCGAGCAGCAGAAGATCTACCGGGAGTCCAACGACTTTGGCGAAGTGCCTAACTTCGAATTCCTGGAGTTCACGGAGGGGCTGGAAACCAGCGGGGTGGGAGTGAACCTCAAGCTGGGCCTCATCTACCGGGTGGTGCAGGCCGTCCGCCTCGGCTTTGCCTTCCACACCCCTACCCGCTACCGGTTGGAGGATCGCTTTCTCAACGATTTCATCTATGAATTTACGCTGGACGACGAGTTTATAAGCAATCTGGAGCTTTCACCGGAAGGCTTCTTTGAGTACACCCTGTCCACCCCCTGGCGCATCATCGGCAGCGCCGGCTTTCTCATCGGCAAATACGGCTTCCTGAGCGCCGAAGTGGAATACCTGGATTTCACCAATAGTCGATTCCGCTTCAATGGGTTCCCGCAAGATGAAGCTGCGGCCAATGAGACCGTAGACCTGGAACTGGACAAGGCACTGGCCCTGCGCTTCGGCGGAGAAGCCGCCCTGGGGCAGTTTCGCCTGCGCGGCGGCCTGGGGATCATCCCCACCGGCACAATCACCGACAGCCGCACCAACCTGTCGTGGAGTGTCGGACTGGGTTTCCGCGCCAAGTCCTTTTTCCTGGATGCCGCTTACCGCCAGTTTGATGCCGAAAACGAGTACCGCCCCTACCTGGTGAGCCGGAATACGGAGCAGGTGGTCAACAACCAGCTCAGCACGCGAAACGCAGCCCTGACGGTAGGATTCAAGTTTTGACCGGTTCGTTCTGTTCGATTTTCCGCATCTCGGCCTTCAATAGGCGAAAGTGGTCCTTCTGGATAGTGGAAAGGGGTAGGCGCACTTCTTTACTGCATAGGCCCATCGTTTCCAAGGCGGCTTTCACGCCGGCCGGGTTGCCATCCACGAACAACCAGGGGTACAGGTCGAGCAGGGTAAAATGCAGTTCCCGCGCTTTCTGCCAGTCGCCCCGAAGCGCGGCGCGCACCATGCCGGAAAAGGTTTCGGGATACGCATTAGCCACTACGGAAATGACGCCTTTTGCGCCGCAGGCCAGCATGGGCAGGGTGAGGGGATCATCGCCGGAAAGCAGGGCGAGGGAGTCCGGTTTGTTTTTGGCGATGTGCATCGCCTGCACCAGATCGCCCGATGCTTCCTTGACGGCTACGAATTTCGGACTGGCTTCGGCCAGGCGCACGATCGTCTCCGCCTCAATATTGGATGCCGTTCGGCCGGGCACATTGTAGAGGATGATCGGCAGGGGCGAGGCTTCGGCCACGGCCATGTAATGCTGATAGAGGCCCTCCTGGGGCGGTTTGTTGTAGGACGGGGCATGCGACATGACGGCCGAGAAGCCATCCAGGTCGAATTGCTCAAAGGAAGAGCACAACTGCCGGGTGTTGTTTCCGCCGAAGCAACCCGCTACCAACGGAACCCGCCCATTTGCGGCCTTTTTGATCGTATCCAGTACGAGTTGCCGCTCGCCCCCGCTCAGGGTGATGGCTTCACCGGTAGTACCCAGTGCCACAATGAAGTTCACTCCGCCCTCGATCACATGCTCCACCATGTCGGTAAGGCCGTCCCGGTCTATCTCACCCGCTCGAAAAGGGGTGACCAACGCTACTCCCGTGCCCTCAAATACCTGTTGCTTCATGTGTTTTAATCCTCTTTTTCAGCAATTGATCGGCTTGTTCTAAAAACGCGCGAACGGCCTTTTCGCTGCCGCTGTCAATCATGATGTCGTAGCTGTTCACCTGATCCGATACCGGTCCCAGCCGGATGTGCGCCGGCGAGAGTGCCCCGATGAATTCCGCCAGGAAGTGGCTGTGGGGAAAGGCCAGGATCAGGAGATCCAGGGGCTGCTGAATAAAGGCCGCAACCTCTTTTTTTTGGGGGCGCAGGCTCCAGTCGAGATCCTTTTTGTTGAAATGCGGAAAGGTGTAGTTCGGGTTTTCGATCTGGTTGTCGAAATAGCCGAGCAAGGCGACCTGCTTCCCGTCTTTTTTCAGCCTGTCGGCATAGGCCAGTACCGACTCCCGCTCGTCCAGGTCGGTGGCATCAAAAAAAATTCCCACAGAGGAAATTTGCTCGTACGGCAGAGAATACCGGTTTTCCGTACGGTCCTTGAGGGCCTTGCGGAGGAAATACCGGTGCCATCTCAGTTTTTGGTCGTGTAGCCAGCTCATGCTTTGGGCAATAAAGGCGGGCCGGCCTCCTCAAAAAAAGGCCGAGACCCTATGAATTGTCATTCTCTACGGTCGCTTCCGGTGATACCCGTTCGTACTCGCCCATTTGGGCGTACTTGGCGATGCGGGCCTCGATGCGCGCTTCGGGCGTGAGTTCCTGCAGTTCGCCAATGGTCTTCTTGAGGTGCCGCTTCAGCAGCTTGGCCATCTCTTCCGGAGCGGCATGCGCACCGCCCAGGGGCTCCTTGATGATGCCATCTATGAGGCCGAAGTCCATCATATGGTCGGCGGTGAGCTTGAGGGCTTCAGCAGCCTGCTCCTTGTAATCCCAACTGCGCCACAGAATAGACGAGCAGGACTCCGGCGAAATGACCGAGTACCAGGTGTTCTCCAGCATAAAGACCCGATCGCCGAGGCCGATGCCGATAGCGCCCCCCGAAGCCCCTTCGCCGATGACCACACTCACGATAGGCACGCGCAACTGGGCCATTTCGAAGAGGTTGCGGGCGATCGCCTCGGCCTGGCCGCGCTCTTCCGCTTCAATGCCGGGAAAGGCACCCGGGGTATCAATAAGCGTAACTACGGGAAAGTCAAATCGTTCAGCCAGTTTCATCAGACGCAGGGCCTTGCGGTAGCCCTCCGGATTGGCCATGCCGAAGTTGCGGTACTGCCGCATCTTGGTATTCACCCCCTTCTGCTGACCAATGATCACTACCGTTTGCCCGTCCAGGCGGCCCAGGCCACCTACGATGGCTTTGTCGTCTTTGAAGCAGCGATCGCCGTGTAGCTCCACGAATTTGGAACACATCTGCCGGATGTAGTAGAAAGTGTAAGGCCGCTCCGGATGCCGAGAAAGCTGCACCTTCTGCCAGCCGGTGAGATTGCTGTAGATCTCCTTGCGCTTAGTGCGGATCTTGTTCTCCAGCGTGCGCACCATATCGGCCACATCAATATCGCCTTCCTCGCCCACCTGCTGCAACTTCTCCAGCTGCTCGTACAGGGTCTCCAGGGGTTTTTCAAACTCGAGAAATACCATGACTACCTCCTTTTCCCGGCTTAGGTGAAATGCAAAAGTAGCAATCCCCCAACGCTAGCTGGCAATATCCAGGCAATTTTTCACTTTTTTGCGAGTCGCTCTTGCGCGGTCGCGAAAAGCAGCTTATTTTTGCAGTCGCCGAAAAGGAAAGCTCCGGGTTTTCCGTATCGCAAGGAAACTTTCCCGCAGAATGCTGCGGATGTTGTAATAAAGTTTGGTCCGGTAGCCCTGACGACCCTCCGGGTGTCAGGATGCTGACTCGCTTCGCTCGATCAGCATTCCGTGAGCTGACCGAATTCCTGACTCCTGAGGGTTTGGTGTATGCTGCACTTCACGCATGGGGTCGCGGGCCATGACGAGCCAAAGGCTGTCATGGTGATGACCGGCACAGCCGCGTCATCATTCGAGTCCGGCATGGGCTTGTTTTCGAAGAATTTTTCCCGCAGAATGCTGCGGATGTTGTAATAAAGTTTGGTCCGGTAGTTCAGTTGGTTAGAATACATGCCTGTCACGCATGGGGTCGCGGG
>JAJDFU010000224.1 GCA_020528935.1 Saprospiraceae bacterium
TGGTGCGGTGTGTTGCTGGGTTGCTGAGGCGGTCGCTGGCTGGGATTCTGGCTGCGTGCAGTTCGGTGGTGCCGCTCTGGGATAGTTCCTCCTCCCCGTCGGCCGGGGTGCGGGTTGTGGTTTCGCCGAGCTCGGTATGGGGGAGGGTATCGCCTGCCTGCCACTCGCCCTCCCGCATCATGGGCAGCGCCTTGCCGGGGTTGACGGTTTCGAACAGGCTGCGGTATCGGTTCAGCCGCTCGGCTTCGGCAGCCGTGAGGGGGTAGCCCTCCGTAGCCAGCCGGATGGCGGGATCCAGCAGGGGGCGGTAAGGCAGGCGCCCGTAGCGCTCGTGCAGGCGGAAGAGGCCCCGCACCGAGCCGGGCACGCCCACGGCCAGGGCACCGTAGCGGCTCAGGCTGTCCACGGCCTCGCCCCGGGCGTCGAGGAACATATCGCGGGTGGCGGCGGCCGGGGCTTTCTCCCGGAAGTCGAGGCTGCCGGCCTGGCCGTCGGACCGGCGGAAGACCGCAAAGCCGCCCCCGCCCAGGTTGCCGGCCCGGGGGTGGAGCACGGCCAGGGCAAAGTGGGCGGCAAAGGCCGCGTCGAAGGCATTGCCGCCCCGGCGAAGGACGTCGCGGGCGATCTCCGCGGCCCGGAAGTGGCCGGTGACCACCATGGCCGAGTCGGCCAGTACGCCCACGGCAGGAGCAGGGGATGGCTCCGGGCGCCGGCAGGTAGCGAGCAGGAGGAAGAGCACGGACGCGAAGAGCAGCAGGGGATGCTTGGAAGTCATGGAAAATCTGGCTTGAAGCCGGAAATATAAAACACCCTGCCCGAACGGGGAGGATACCGGCTTTTGCTTTGCTTCAGCGATATGGGGGAAGGGAAGGCCTGAAAGGCTGCCCGCCGGGGGGATAGATCAGGAGTTGGGGATGGCCTTTCTTACCTCTTCTTTTTGGCCGCAAAAACCAGCCTGCCTACCTTTGGTAGGACGTCCGGCGGGCAGGGAAGCAACAACCTGCCTTTGCCATGGCTTCGGCAGGCGGCCGGCTGTACCGGCTACGCCTAAAAGGGAACGTCGCTCCGGTGCGCAAAATAAACTCGCGCCGGTCCGTCCGCTCTGGCCTGCGCTTTTTGCGGATCCAAGGGGAGGGGGCTTTGCCATACCGCTTGGGATCGCTCAAACATTATTTTGCACTTTACCTCCGCTCCGTCCCCTTTTTTGACGGCGTATCCGCTAAGGCCGGAGATGCGCTTCGCTGCTCCGGGCTGAATTGGGCTGTTGTGGCGGCTTTCCCTTTACGGCCTCGAGGGTGTTGGGGAGGGTGATGGCTGCACTTATTCGTTTTCCCGGCCGCGTCGATCTCCTGTGGACAGGAGAGCTGCTTTTACTCCTTTGGACGATGGGAAGACAGCCCGTTCAATCGGGCAAAGTTGGGCAAAGTTGGGCAAAGTAAGTACCTGATCTTGACAAGTGTACACCTTCTGAATATATTCGTAACGTCAATTTATTTTTATTGTATCGCCGATCAATCCTTTCTTTATGAAACAGATAAGAAGTAACGAATCATGGAGGATTTTTACCCCCCTGCCATTTCTGTTCTTTTTTCTAATGGTTTTTTGGAGCTGCGAAAAAGAGGCTACCGGCTTTGAAGAACCGGTTCAACCTCAGGTGGAAAACAGGTCTGATTCCAACACGGAAGATATCCTCTGGGTTGTGGAAACGCTCCACGAGGAATCCGAACCGGCCGCCGTTGTATTCGTACAAAAAGAAAACGGAGAGGTCGATGTCATCGACCTGCTCACCTACGGCAGTGAGGCGGGGGACTATCCCCTGGATGATTTTCCGGTACCCGTAGTCGAAAAGATTGTTTGCCAAGGTTCCAACAACCTTCAGTTTGCCCGCCGTGCCGGAGAATGGCTGGCCGCCCATCCGGGGGAGTGCCTCAAAGTTTGGACGGATGGGAATACCAACTATGCCGATGACCATTGCGATACTCGTGGGTGATGGGTAAGGCTTCTGTAAACCTTTTGCCTCCCTTCACGGTCTGCGAGCTCGGCGAGGGAGGGTGACGGGAGCAAGGGCATTCATCCTGTCTGGGGGATGTCCCCTCCTCGAGCTTTGGCTTGCCTGAGCCCGGAACGTTCGCCGAGTTTTCAGCCATTCATCGCCATTCTACACGGGAACCCGTGAATCATCCAGGTTAAGCCAAGCCGGGAAACCGGATTGCCGCCCGTCGTCTCACCCACCTTTGAGCACTCGGTTGGAAAAGTTGACAAAAAACACTAAATTCGAAAAAAACGAAAACTGTTTTTGAATTTTTCGATTTAGCGAAAGTCTACCCAAACCGAAGACGTATGTACTCCCTGGATGAAATCATCGTTCCCAGCAATGCCGAGCAGGAACTGGCATTAGCTAGCTACCAGGCCCTGCAAGCCATTTTAAAAAGCAAGGATGTCGAAATGCTTGCCGTCATTATTGACGGTGAGGAGGTCGAGATTCCGGCTATCGCCATTGAGCTGCTGCTGGAAGTGCTTAGGCAGACTAGCCAGGGGAAAGCCGTTTCTATGGTTCCGGTGGCCCAGGAAATCACTACCCAAAAGGCCGCCGACATCCTGGGAATCAGTCGGCCGACCCTGAACAAACTGCTGGAGGAGGGAAAGATCCCTTTTACCCGGCCGTCTCGCCATCGCAGGCTTTTATTGCGCGACGTGCTGAAATACAGAGAGGAGGTCCGGCAAGCGCGCCGCAAGGCCCTGATCGAGTTGATGCAGGAAAGCGAAGACACCGGACTGTATGATACACAGCAATAGATTTACGGTGGTATTGGACACGAATGTCCTTTTCCCTTTCGAAGTTCGCGATGTTTTACTGTGGTTTGCCGTTTACTCCAGATTGTGGAGACGGTTAGACGGTAGACCGTTAGATGGTAGACTCCACAGCGTGTTCCTACCTATTCACCTCCGCTGCTTTTTTCAGCTTACCTGTCATGCCTCCATCAAGTTTCCGGGAAGCGAAGCCCGAAGGGCTGGATTGCATTTAGACGGTTAGACGGTAGACTTTCCGCGCGATCTCCGGACAAGGTGCGGGCTTCAACATATTCAACCCCTGCCGGGCTTGGTCCGCTCTTTCTTTGGGTGCCCCCGATGAAATCGGGGGCAAGGCATGTTCCATCCCTTCGAAATGCGCGGTCTACCATCCCGGAGGCCTGCCTGTCCGGGGCGGCTTCGGCATGCTCACATCCAGAGCGAGACGATCAAGATAATGAGCCCCAGGAAAAGCAGGTAGGCGAACTGCATGATCAGGTAGGCGATCAGCGCAGCGCCCAGGCCGTGCCACCATTTCAGCTCGAAGATGCGGGTGTATGCATAGGCCAGGTAGCCGAACGACAGCAGGGAGAACAGGCTGCCTGCCCAGGGCGCCTGTACGCTCAGCGGAATGGCAGGTACGGTGATGGGGGCCGGCACGCGTGTAGTGAGGAGGTTGTTACCCG
>JAJDFU010000121.1 GCA_020528935.1 Saprospiraceae bacterium
CCGCTACCTCACCCGCCTCACGCGGGCCGGCCTGGAGGCCTTCGTGGAGTACAACGATCCCGCGTTTCCCGTTTTCCGCCGCATGGTGCACGAAACGGTGAAGCTGGGCGCCGACAATCCCGACAACTACTACATGAACGCCCAGGTCAGCGGGGATTACGAATACGTCATCCGCGGGCAGCGCAACAGCGTCCACTACCTCGGTTTTTTCACGCAGAACGGCGACTACGGCAGCACAGGCGGCTTCCAGCCCTGCGGCGTGCTGGAACATACCGACATGCAGATCGAACCCGACGGCAGCTTCGAGATCCAGGTGAGCCGCGAGCCCAAGGGAAAGAACTGGCTCCGGATCGAGCCGGAGACCAGCCTCATCATGGTGCGGCAAACCTTCCTGCACCGCGATCGCGAGCAGCCCGCCGAACTGGAGATCCGCGCGGTGGGCGGCCCGGAAGCACCCCGGCCTATCACACCGGCCATGGTGGATAAAGGCCTGCAGCGGGCCGGACTCTTCATTGCCGCAGCGCCGGTCTTCTTCGCCCGCTGGGCCAAAGGCATGCAAAAGCACACGAACCAGCTGCCGCTCTTCGACCCCGCCGTATCCAACGCTGCCGGCGGGGATGCCAACATCATTTACTACCACAGCCACTGGGAGCTGGCCGAAGACGAAGCCCTCCTCATCGAGGTGGACCCCATTCCCTGCGACACCTGGAACTTCCAGCTCAACAACTACTGGATGGAGTCGCTGGACTATCGCTATTACCGCATCTGCATCAGCAAGGGCAATGCACAGTACGAGCCCGACGGCCGCGTTCGTCTCATCGTATCGCATACCGATCCGGGCCACCCCAACTGGATACGCACTACCGGCCACAGGGAGGGCACCATGTGCTGGCGCTGGTACCGCCTGCCGGAAGGCGTAGAACCGCCGGCCGCCCTGCCTGCCCGGGTGGTCAAAACCCACGAGCTGGCATGAGCGGACGCGTCGTTTCATCGGCCACCTTCCGGCAGCGCCCCTGGTATGTGCACGCGCTGAACCGGATGCTGCCCCGGGTTTCCCTGGACAAGGACCGCCTCATTGCGCTGGCGCGCAAGCGCAGCGGCCTGCGCGACTTCGGCAGCGGCTATTGGGAGGAGCCCCTGGACATCCTGCTGCGCGCCGTGCGCGAGGAGGCCGACCTGCACCCCCTCGGCCGCTTCATGATGCGCGAACAGCTGGTGGGCCGCCTAATTGTGCGCCTGCAGGCGGAGGCCTTTTTCAAAAAACATCCGGAAATCCTGGAGCAGGAACTCCTGCCCGTGTGGCTCATCGCCGGGCTTCAACGCACCGGAACCACCAAGCTGCAGCGCCTGTTGGGTGCCGATCCGGACAATCGATCGCTCTACAGCTGGGAAAGCATGTTTCCCGCGCCGCTTCATTCCGATTGGCAAAAGCGGGAAAAGCGCATTCCCAGGACCCGTACTGCCGAAAAGGCCATGCGTTTCCTGGCCCCCGATTTTTTCGCCATCCATCCCGTGGAGCACCTCCAGCCGGAAGAGGACGTGCTGCTGCTCGACGTCACCTTCATGAGCACCTCGGCCGAGGCCATGATGCACGTGCCCGGCTATGCCGCCTGGCTGGAGGAGGCCGACCAAAGTCCGGCCTACGAGTACGAGGCCAGGCTCCTGAAGTTGCTGCAGTGGCAGCGCCCCGGCAAGCGTTGGATCCTCAAAAGCCCCCACCACCTGGAGTGGCTGGAGGTGGTGTGCCGGGTGTATCCGCAGGTGCACGTCATCTGGCCGCACCGGCCGGTTCACCAGTGCGTGCCTTCCTTTATGAGCATGGTGGCCCACGGGCGCTCCATCTTCAGCCAGCGCGTAGATGCCGCAACGGTAGGCCGCCATTGGCTGCGCAAGAACGCCCGTATGCTGGAGCGGGCTCTGGCCTTTCGCCAGGCTCATCCCGACCAGCCCATCACCGATATTTTTTACCCCGTGTTTGTAACGGATGCAGTCGGCGAACTGCAGCGCCTGTACCGGGAGGCCGGCCTCCCTTTCCCGCAGCCGCTGCGCAGGCGCTTTGCCGACGCGGAGAGCCGGAGCGATCCCCAACGCTATGGCCGGCATGAATACCGGCTGGCGGATTTCGGCCTCAAACCGGCCGATGTGGACGCCCAAACGCAGGCCTATCAACGTTTTCTTCAACGCATCCAAACCCAGACCTATGGCTAAGCAAGGCGCTTATGACAATCCCGTATCCGCCACCCTCAAGGGGATCGGCGATCTCTTTCGCAGCAAGGAGCGCGTGGGCCGCCTCACCGAGGCCGACCGCCTGGACGGCAAGACCGCCCTCATCACGGGCTCCAGCTCCGGCCTCGGCCTGGCCACAGCCGTAGAACTGGCTCGCCGCGGCGCCCGCATCCTCATGGCCGTGCGCAGCGGCATACCGGAGAAGGGCGAGTACGTGAAGGCCCGGTCCGGATCCCCGCGCGTCGAGATGCTGCCTGTGGACCTGGCCGACCTGCGCCGCATCGAAGCCCTGGTGGACAAGCTGAAGGCGCGCAACGAACAGCTCGACCTGGTACTCTGCAATGCAGCTGTAGTACCCCGCCAGAGCCGCAAGACGCCCCAGGGGCTGGAAGAGATGTTCATGGTCAACTACCTCTCCAAGTTTATCCTGCTGAACCGCCTGCTGGAGGAAGGGCTCATCCGGCCGGGCGCCCGCATTGTGATCACCAGCTCCGAGAGCCACCGCAACCCTGCAGCCTTTGAGTGGGACCGCTTCGGGCAGTACGAGGACTACGGCATCCAGGAAAGCATCGCCCGCTACGGCTACTACAAGCTCCTGCTCACCACCTTTGCGCGCGAACTGAGCCGCCGGCTCGAGTCCAACGGACAGCCCGATACTTCGGTCTTCGCCCTTTGCCCCGGCCCGGTCAACTCCAACATCGCCCGGGAAGCCCCCAGGGCTTTTCAGCCTCTGCTCCGGCTGATCTTTTCCCTCTTTTTCCGTTCGCCGGAAGCGGCCTGCGAGCCGGTGACCTACCTCGCTGCCTCCTCCGATGTGGCAGACAAGCCTTTTGACTATCTCTTCCTCATGGAACGCAAGCCCATTGATCCCAAAGCCGAAGACGAAGCTGCCGGCCGGGAGCTCTGGCAGCGGTCCATGGAAGTGTGGAAGGAGATCAACCGTTGATCATTAATGATTTCCTGTGGTCTGCCAAGTGTCGATTTAACCCGGTTTATGCCTGAATTTATGCAGGTATACCGCTATCAGAAAGGTTTGGGCGCGCCCAAACCACTTCGTTGTCGGTATAAAATGCGCTCCCATTTAACCCGGATTATTCACGAAAACTCGTGAATAATGACATGAGTGGCTGAAAACAAGCGAGCGTGTTTTCAGCCACTTATGTCAGGGTCTTCAGTGCTGACATCGGCAGGATCGTCAGGTTACCCAGGACGGTGGTAAAAGGTTGCCATCTAAACTTTGAG
>JAJDFU010000474.1 GCA_020528935.1 Saprospiraceae bacterium
TCCTTTGTGGCATCCACAGGTTTAAAAGTTGCCTTTACTTCACTCTACTCGATTGCACGACCACAAAGGCGGGGCATTTTGGATACCAGGCGGATTATTTGCTTATACCATTTTAACCCGAATTATTCACGGATTACCGTGAATAATGACGATAAGTGACTGAAAACAAGCTTGTTTTCAGTCACTTATCGTCAGCCCTTGGGCGGAAAATTCGGTGAATTTTCCGGATTAAACCTTTGCTCCGGCTGGAGGTCGAACCCAAGGACGCCCGGCGAAAGAACTTTTTTCTCACATAAACCCTGCCCGCTATGGTGGACCTATTAAACTGTGCAACCGGTACCCTCGAGCCTTATACCGGAACCTGGAGCAAGCGCCAGGTCATGCATCTGCATCGGCGCATGGGCTTCGGCCTGAAGCCCGACCAGATCCAGGAGGCGCTCGGAAAACCCCCATCCCAGGTCGTGGATGAGCTCATAGATGAAGCCCTGGCTATGCCACTTGCTCCCGAGCCCGAATGGGGTTATTGGACGATCGACGATTACGACGACATCATTACGCAGCGATTCGAGCAGATCAACGATTGGATCGTGCGCTGGCTGCGCGATATGTACAACAACGGCTTGCGGGAAAAACTGGCGTTGTTCTGGCACAACCACTTCGTCACCAGCCTGGTGTCGTACCAGTGCCCCTCCCACATGTATCAGTACCACAAGCTGCTTCAGCAATACGCGCTGGGCAACTTCAAAGCCCTCACTACAGAGATGGGCAAGACCCCGGCCATGCTCGTCTATCTCAACGGCGTGGAGAACAACCGCTTCAGCCCCAACGAGAACTATGCCCGCGAGCTGTACGAGCTGTTCACGCTGGGGGCCGACAACGGCTATACCCAAGAAGATATTGAGGAGACGGCCCGCGCCCTCACCGGCTGGAACGGCTATTTCACCGCTTGCGGAAGCATCGACTTTTTGCCCACCCTCTTTGACGGCGGGCAGAAAACCATTTTCGGCCAGACCGGCAACTGGGGGTATGAGGAGGTGCACGACATCCTGTTTGCCGAACGCGCCCAGCAGGTTGCCGAGCATATATGCGGCAAGCTGTACCGCTTTTTCGTGCATCCGGAAACCGACGAGGCGATCGTGGCCGGGCTGGCTCAGACGTTCGTGAACAATAATTTCGAGCTGGCTCCCGTGCTGCGGCAGTTGTTCAAGAGCGCGCATTTCTTTGACGAGTACGTCATCGGCACCCAGGTCAAAAGCCCGGTGGAGTTCTTCCTCTCCTACTTCAACGATGCGGGCATACCCTTCGACAGCGATCCCGTCATTCAGGTGGTCGGCTTTTACATTTTCGACAGCGGGCAGCAGCTTTTCAGCCCACCGGACGTAGCCGGATGGCCCGGCAACCGCAACTGGATCGACTCCAATGCGATCACCAGCCGCTGGCAATACGGCGAACTCTTCAACGGATACGTATTGAATACCTTTCCGGAGCTGCTGCGCAACCTGGCCAAGGTCCTGAGCAACGACGCCAACGATCCCTACCTGGTAGCCCAGTCGGTCCTGGATCACTTTCTGCCCAACGGCATGCAGGACCTCATGGCCTACGAAGAGGCCACGGACATCTTCAAGGAACCGGTTCCGCAGAACTACTACGATACCGGCGCCTGGAACCTGAACTGGGATACGGCGCCCCTGCAGGTGTTCAATCTGCTCAATTACCTGATCCGGGTACCGGAATTCCAGTTGATCTAAACCCATTCTCCTCACTCCAAACCGACAAGAACCATGTCTGATCCACATAAAAAACTCCCTGTAGGAAGTGCGCCGGAGCACGGGAAGGCGCACAGCGAACAGCACGAGCAATGGACCCGCCGTACCTTCCTGCGCAACCTGGGGCTGGCCGGCGGGGCGACCTTCCTGCTGAGCAAGATACCGGTACAAGCTCTGGCTTCCTCGCCCCTGGAAGCCGCCCTGAGCCAGGCCGAAGGCGATCGCGTGTTGGTCTTCATCCGCCTGAAGGGCGGCAACGACGGCCTGAATACCATCATCCCGGTATTCGATTACGGCACTTATCAAAACCGCCGCCCCAACCTGCACATTCCCCTGAATCAGACCCTGGCCCTGGACAGTGCCTTTGCTCTGCCGCAGGTCATGAGCGGCGCCCACCAGCTGTGGCAGTCCGGCCAGATGAAGGTGGCCCACAACGTGGGCTACCCGGAACAGAACCTCTCGCACTTCCGCTCCACCGACATCTGGGCCAGCGCCAGCGATGCCGATGAAGAGTGGAATTCCGGCTGGCTGGGTCGCTTCCTGTCCAACGAATACCCCGACTTTCTCGTGGATCCTCCCGCCCACCCGCCGGCCGTACAGGTAGGTGGCACCGGAACGCTGTTTTTCACCAACGAGGAAGAGCAGGATCTGGCCATGATCGTCAACAATCCCGACCAGCTCTATCAGATCGCCCAAAACGGGCAGCTCTACGATCCCGGCGATGTGCCGGTATGCTACTACGGCGAGCAGCTGAGCTACCTGCGCACGGTGGCCAACACCACCTATCAGTATGCCGGAGTCATCAATCAGGCCTACGAGCAGGGAGCCAACGCCGCCCAGTACGACTCCCGCCTGGGCGAACAGCTGGCCGTCATCGCCCGCTTGATCAAGGGGGGCCTGAAGACGCGCATCTACATGGTAACCCTGGACGGCTTCGACACCCATGCCAACCAGCCGGACATGCATCCCTATTTGCTGGAGACCCTCTCCAGTGCCGTGAAGCACTTCTACGAAGACCTGTCCGACGGCGGGTGGGATCAGCGCGTGCTGAGCGCCACCATTTCCGAGTTTGGCCGCCGCATCGAGCAAAACGGCTCGCAGGGCACCGATCACGGCGCTGCGGCACCCATGCTCTTTTTCGGGCCGGCCCTCAACGGCGAAGGATTCATCGGCAACAGCCCGGACCTCACCGATGTGGACGAGGTGGGCAACCTCAAGTTCGGCACCGATTTCAGGCAGATGTACGCCACCTTGCTCGAGTACTGGCTTTGCGTAGATGCCCAAACCGTGGACGGCGTCCTGGGCGATACTTTCGAACGGGTGCCCGAGTTGGGCATCGATTGCCTGGTCACTTCCACCTCGGAGCCCGGGCCGGTTTACGCTTCACTGGCCCACCGGGCTTTCGTGAGCGACAGCCGGCTCACCATACGCTATCAGCTGCCGGAAGCGCTGAAGGTGCGGGTGCGCGTGTTTACGCCGGCTGGCCAGGAGCTGGCTACCCTGATCGACGACTATCAGTGGCCGGGCGAACACGATGCCGTGTACCAGCCCCCCCTGGGATGGCCGAAAGGGGTGTTTATCTACACCATCGAGGCCGGGCGCTACCGCGCGAGCGGCAAGGTGGTCATGGGCCAGTAAAATATTTTGGACACTGGGTTTTGGGAAAACCGGGTAGGAGAGACCCGGTTTTTCTTTTTCCAT
>JAJDFU010000300.1 GCA_020528935.1 Saprospiraceae bacterium
TGTGAGGTGTCGGTCGCGCCGCGGTCGGCTTCCCCCCCCGTCGGTTCGTCGTGGTCCACCCCTGAAGGCAGCCCCCCAAATAAAAGCGGATCCTCCGGGCTGGCCGGTTCAATGGGCCCTAGCAAGGCGGGCAGCAGCTGATCCCAAAAGGACCCCTTGAGCAGATCCGGATCTACGGCTCGCTTTTTGGCCAGGTGAAGGGCATCCTTGACCGCATCCACCAGCATATCCCAATTCCAGGCTTCCCCATCGGCCGGGGTGGTAGCCAGCAGCACGGCGTTCGGCGCCTCCATTTCGGGTTGATCATATTGCAGGGCAATGCCCGTATTGACCACCGGGTCGGGCACCAACTCGTTCCATTCGTCCACCAGGATGCCGGAGAAGGTACCGTGGCTCAGATCGAAGTCCTGCTGAAGCTCCAGGGTCAGGGAGAGGGTATCGGCATGCGGCACAAAGTCGCCGTATTCCCGGCCGACCCAGGGGCCCGTCTTGCCGTCGCGGATCGGCAGCTGGACGAGTTCCAGGCCCTTCAGCTCATCGGAACGCCCGAACAGATCGGACAGCATGGCGGCGCGGCTGTACAGGTCCATGCGCGGGCGCACCGGCGATTGGGTCTGCAGCCAGCGTTCCACCGCCAAACCGGCCCGGGAAGCCCGCAGCTCCTCGCTGCCCAGGGCCAGGGATATATCCGAAGCATTGGGCAGGCGAAACTCCGGAAAGACGCGGAAAAAGCGCCCGAACAACAGGGTGGCGATCTCCTCCAGGGTTTCCGTGGCCGGAAGCGGATCCCCTTCCGGCAGGCTCTGCAACAGCTGCGACAGCTTTTGGCCGGATGCTTTGTCTAAGAGCGCGGCCGCTTCCGCCAGCCGGTTTTGTGCATCCCGGTAAATGGCGTCCGCCTGCCGGTAGTGCTCCTCCAGCCCGAGGCGGCTGACGGCATCCACCGGGGCGGGTACGGCTTCGACCCAGCCCAGTCCCGCGTAGTAAAACATGCCGCTGCGAAGCCTTCGCAGGCTGCGGTCCAGCTGGGTGTATCCCAGTTCCTCGCCGCTATCCAGCAGGGATCTTACGTTGCGCAATGCCCGGCCGAAGCTCTCCTGTTGATCTTCCATTTGCAGGGCCACATTGCGCAGGTATCCGCGCAGGGAGCGGGGCGACCAGAAAGCACCGGCATCGTCGCGGGCCTCGCTGTTGGCCTGGAGAAAGTCCTCCGGCTTCAGGCTGCGCGCTTCCAGCAACAGCTTACCCAGGGCAGCCGCCAGCGGCTCCACAGCGAAAAGGGTGTACTCAAAATTGCGGAACCCCCTGCGATCCTTTTCCAGGATCTCGATGCGCGTGGTAAGGGGAAGCTGGTGGCGTTTGCGTATGGCCGATTCGATGCGGTAGCGCAACTCACTGGTATCCGGATTCTCCCGCTGCAAATGCATCATGTACACCAGATCGACGGGCTGGATAAATAGTTGGCGCAATAACAGGTGGTCGGTTTGGATGGAGGTCTGCTGGCCTTCTGCATCCGGCGCGGACTCCCAGCGCACGTTGACGCGGATAATGCTCATGCCCGGCAGCTTGTCGTACAGCCATTGGTTGATCTTTGGGCTGGCCAGGGCCCGGGCCGAAAGCGGCGCCCCACCGATGGTGGTCATAGGCTTATCCGGCAGGAGTACCCCCATGCGAAAGGTCAGTGGGGTACTACTGCGGGGCTGTTCCACGATCGCGGGGCGCACGATCTGATCGCCTTCCGTCAGGGCGTCCAGGGCAGCCTTAGCGCGATCCACCTGGCCGTCCACCAGCTGATACACCCCTTCCGCTGCCAGCAGGTCTTTGACGGCGTCCAGGTCGTCGTCCAGCCGGTCCAGCAGGGCCTCCAGCCCACTGACCTGCCCGGCATCGGGCTCGGCATCCAGGTGGGCGGCCCAGTAGTGCCGGAGAGCTTCGGCATTGGGTGGGACGTCCAGCTTGCTTTCCCATTCCCGGCGGTCCTCCAGGAGATCCAGAGCATTGATCACGCGCCGGGAGGTATCTTCTTCCACCTCGGCCGGTACGCTGTTGCCTTCGGCCTGCAAGGGTTGCACCCTGAAGGGGAAAGCGCTGCGCAGGTTGTAGATAAATTGCGCAAGGGTGGGTACGCCGCCCTGGCGGTACTCCTGCATCCAGCGCTCCAGGCGATATCCCAGCAGGGCCGCCAGATCCTGGCCGTTGCGCACCCCCTCCAACAGAAAGAGCGCATCCTTCACCCTGGCAGAACTGAGGTTGACGGCAAACAAGCCCTGATCGTCTGCTTTGCCGCTGAAGCGATTGGCCTGGTAGCCGCTGCGCAACACGGCCGCCGCCGTGGCGTGCCGCAGCGAAGGGGCCGGAATGTATTCGCCCGGTGACTTTGTTTCAGAACGGGGACGCAGGTTTTCGAGATAGCCCCAGGCGCCGAGCAGTATGCCGGGCGGTTCGCCTTCTTGTGTTCGCAAGTGTTCCAGACGACGGACGGCCAGCCCCCCGACCCAGGCAACCAGCCGGACGGTGCAGCAGTCGCGGTGCGCCTGCCACAGGAGGCGCAGCTGGGCGAGCGGCAGTTGGGTCAAGCGGTCAATTTCTGCCTGCACGGCCTCGCTGTCGCCGGCCTGCAAAAGCCGATAGCGAAGCAGGCGGTAAAGCAGGGGACGGAAAGTCGAGGGCCACTGCTCCGCATCGTCCCGTATCGCATTCAACTCCGCGGTAGCCAGCCATTCCAGATAGTTTTGGTCGCTGTTCTTCAGCTTGGGCAGGACCTCCCCCGCACTGCCCAGCAGCACATCGGTCTCTTCGTCCTTTGCGAGGGGATAGGTCTTCCGGCCAAAATAAAGCTCGTGCAAGGCTTCCGGCCTCGGGAAGCCCACCGCTTCCAGGCCCTGTTCGACGGCAGCCAGGGCAGCCGTATCGGGTTCCTTTTCGGAAAAAAAGGCCAGTTCGCCCTCGGCCGCCTCCGGATTTTCCGCAAAAAAACCGTCGAACAGTGCAAAGCGCTGCCGGTAGTTCGTGCTGGTGGCATGCATCTGGAGGATGGACAGGAAGGTGGTCTGCACCTGCTTCGGCCGAAGGGCCTGATGGAGGTGGGGGATGCGGCTGGGGCGCTGATCTGCTCCTGGTTCCTGCAAGTACAACACATCGCCCAGCTGCTGCCCGTACCAACGATCGAGGGGCCGTAGCGCGTTTTGCCACAGGCGCTGCAAAAAGGGATCGTCCAGCCAGGTGAGGTGCTCATCCAGGCGGGAAAAAGGGAATACCGGCAGAAAGGTGTAAGGCTGATCGTCGATGCGGAGGGCCGGATAAGAGCCGCGGCCGCTCACCCAATGGGTCATATAGTGCAGTAGGGCCTCCCGCTCGGCGGGGGGCAGGCTGCCCTGCCAGAAATCCAGCGCCTGGCCCAGGGTGGTTTCCGCCAACCGCTTATGGATGTGCACGCCCCACAGCATGTG
>JAJDFU010000231.1 GCA_020528935.1 Saprospiraceae bacterium
TTCTATTCTTCGGCAGCGTCTGATTTGTATAAGTGACAGTTCATTGAGTTTTCCGGTCGTGCTATTTCTCTCCACCTTCAGATCCATGCCCAGGTCTTCCAAACGCTTGTAGAATAAGCCCCAGTTTTTGTTCATACTCGCCAGATAGCGATGCTGCTTGTTCGGCATGGTGTTACTCAATATCTGCCGGGCCTTTCGAAAGTATTGCTCAATTTGCACGGCTTCTGCCGTGGAAGTTTTTGTGGTCATTTTCTGGACACAGCATTTGCCCAGCTGGGTATAGGTTGCCCCTAAATAAATGTGCTCTTTATGCCCCAGGCTTTGCTCTAATAGGCGTCGGCTTTTATCCAGGAAAAGTTCAGCCTTTTCGATCTCCCTAAGATTGAGGTAAACCTGACCGATGAGGCAGAATACGTTGCCGGGCAAGTAATGCTTAATCCCTCCAAAAGCCTCCCGGTAGTGGTTCAGTCCCTTAAAGTAATGAATAAGCGCTTCGTAGGGGTCCCCTTTTTGCCAATGGCCTTTCCCTGCGATGACCAAAGAGTGCCCAAGAGCCATTTGATACTGCCCGCCGGTTTGCCCCTGCTTAATAATATTTTCCTTTTCGCGAATGCTTGCCTCTGCGTGCGCTATATTCTTTGTATAGTCGCCCCGGTAAAATGCCCACTCCGCAAGGTTGTGCTGCCATTCGGCCCAAAGCAGGTTGTGGCGGGTGGGCGGTTCTTCAGGCAGTGCGGTTTGCTCTCCCAGGATGAGCGAGAAGCGGTCTCGATAGATCTTTGCCGAACACCTGGCGTCCACCCCGGACCGCTTTCCGTGTTCCTGTGTGAAATACGCCAATCCATCCTTCAGAGCATTTCTTTTGAAGAACTGCTGAAACCGCTCTGGATCATCTGTGGGGTAAGAATGCTTGTCGTCGGTCTTGATGCCTGTTCCTTTTCCTTACGAGCTCTGCTCAGGGAAATTTCCTCCCCCACTGGCACAGCTCTCGCATTTGAAAACACACCGGATCTGGGAACGCCAAACTGGAGCGTAGCGGACAAATTAAAAATTTTTCCCGGCAATAGAATGCCGGTTAGTTGAAATTAAGGGAAAGGCCAATCTGCGTTGCGGAAATAGGAATCCGGACAAGAATAAGGTATAGGCAGGACTGCGGCCAATGGGCCGCTTAGCCCGGTGAAAAGCAGCTTGGAGCGACCTCCTACCCCACCTTATAGCCCGGTGCCAGGAGCTCCTGCCATTCGGGATGGCGGGTCATGTAGCCGGCTACGTAGGGGCAGAGCGGGACCACCTGCAGCCCCTGCGCTTGGGCGTATTCCAGGCCGGCTTTGACCAGGGCGGTCCCCACCCCCTTGCCTTCCAGAGCGCGCGGCACCCCGGTATGGGTGAAGATGATGCGATCGGGAAGGGAAATGTACTCGGATACAGCCCGGTGGCCTGCCACTTCTGCCTGAAAGCGGCGGGCGGCCATATTGTGAACGACGTCGATGGAGGTATCGGATCCCATGCGGCCTTTTCCCGTAAAGCTAGGGCTTCTCCGGCGCTTTGCGGGCCTTTTTCCGCTTTTCCACCTCTTCGTAGGCCAGGCGAAACAACAGGATGGCGCGTGCGACATCCTCTTCCCTGCGAATGTAGAGGGTGACCCAGCCCGTTTCCGGATGGATGTGATGCGGGCGGGCCAGGCCTTCGCGAACGAGTTCTTCGCGCTTGGCCCGGGTGAAGCGGATGTCGGCCTGATGGTCGCCGTGGGTGTGGCCCAGTTCGACCTTGAACAAGCGGTATTCAATGCCGCCAAAGCGATGCGGACCGGATTGAAGTTGGTTCCATTGGGAGAGGGTTTCCAGGATCTTTCGGGAGGCACCTGGCACGCCTTTAGGCTTAATGGATACCATGGAGTGGTGATTGATTAGGGATTACAAGGAGCAAAAAGCGACCGCTTCTTCCTTCTACGGATGCGAACAATCCGAAAGGCGGATTTGGTCTGTGGGACGCTTAGCAAACTTATGTAATTTAAGGAACGACGCCAACCGCAAAAGAGTTGGCCCCCTGTCAGCTGATCATCATTTTTCTTCGGGAAAGATGGCCCAGAGGTTTTCGATCTGCGGCCCCCAGCAGTAGACTTTCCGCAGGGGCGGCAGGCGGAGCTGCAGGTTGTCCAGTAATTTGAACGACAGATCGGTAAAGGCACAGCGCACATTGTCCAGGTAAAAAATGCGCCCGCCGGTATTGTCGGCCAGGCAGCCGTAGTCCGAAAATGCTTCCACATTGTTGAAGCTGGCATCCAGAAATGTGAGTACGTTGATCGCGATGCCTTCGCGCCGGATTCGACTGGCCCAGCCGCAGATGTCCGCGCCGCCGTTCCGGCACACGTTGGCCCCGTCGCTGATCAGGAAAATGGCCCGGCTCCTCCCGGGCCGGTCCGAAAACAGGCTCACCGATCGCTCTACGCGTTCCAGCAAGGGGGTGGTGCCGTGCGCCGTAAGAAAGCGGATGGCATAGGTGAGGTCGCGGCGGCTCATGGAATCGGCAGCGATCCATTGCTTGGGCGCATCGCCGCAATCGCCGCCTACCGTACCCAGGGCTATGCGCGCCGTGTCCGGCAGTTCCCGCACCAGGTAAAGCCCCAGGTTGCGCATTACCTCAAAGCGGCTCAGGCCCATACAGAGCACCTGCTCCTGGGTCATGGATCCGGAAATATCCACCAGCAGCACGACCTCGTCGTACCCGGCCAGCTCGAGCACCCGCTCCACATCCTGCGGCAGGCCGGTGACCAGGGAACTGGCGTCGCTGCGCCTGGCGGTATCGCTGCGGCGGACGGCCTCCGAAGGGGGCTGTTGCAGCGTATCCCAGAGCATGCGCGCATTTTTCCGGGCCGCCGCATGCTCCGGCTTTACGGCCAGGGCGCGCTCGAAATGCTGCAAGGCCTTCGCCATATCCCGACGGTGCACGTGGTAGTGCAGGGGCAGTTCGTCGGAATGGTTGGAGCCGCTGCCCTGGTGATGCAGGATAACGAAGCCCAGCGCATTTTCGAAGGTGGCTTCTACATCGGGCATGTGCAGGAGGCGGGCAGCTTCTATGCTGTGCTCCAGCTCCCGAATGGCATCGGTAGAACGGCCGGCGTAGTACAACACCATGCCCTTGACGAAAAGCCGGATGGCCTGCTTGTGCTCGTAGTACGGATCGGTGGGCGCCAGGGCGGTGCGCCCCAGCAAGCTCAGGCCTTCCTCGCCCTGCTCCACCCGGCTCAGGCAAAGGGCCAGGGCCAGAGAAAAGTTGAAATTCGCCGGCGCGATCTGATGGGCCCGCTGCAGGTGGTTTTCCGCCCGGTGGAAATGCCCCTCGCTGTAGTGCAGCAAACCCTGATAGTAGTTGCGATAGGCAGCCCGGATACCGCTAACCGGCGCGGGTGCGTCCGGTACAGGGAGCAGGGA
>JAJDFU010000270.1 GCA_020528935.1 Saprospiraceae bacterium
ACGCGGAGGATCTCGCTGGCCCAAAGCAAGCCCGAAGGGCTGACACTATTGTAACAGTGGATCTCGCAGGCTCAAAACAAGCCCGAAGGGCTGACACTACTATAACGCGGAGGATCTCGCTGGCCCAAAGCAAGCCCGAAGGGCTGACACTATTGTAACGCGGAGGGTCTCGCGGGCCAGGAAGAAGCCCGACGGGCTGACACTACACTACCCATCGGCTCAATATCCGTGCATCCAATCCCGAAGGTTTGCCTGCTGTTTACCTGCCGGTGCCGGAGGTCCAGCAAGAAGGAACAGCATCCTCCCTTCAGTTAATGATCCCAAAACCCGGAAGCAGAACATATCCACGCCATTGTCTACCTTGCAGCGTACGTACTGCTAAATTTTGCTTGCGTTTTGAGACCAACCTACGCTTCCTTTCAGGCCCTCGACCGGCAGAAGCAGATCTACCTCCGCGGACTGAGCGGGATCCGGCCCCGGGTGCCGGCGGATATGGATCAGCTGGCTACCCAGGCCCGCGAGCACCTCAGCGCCGAAGCCTATGCCTACGTAGCCGGCGGAGCCGGCCGGGGCCTCACCATGCGATCCAATCGCGAGGGTTTCCGGGCCTGGCAGATCCGGCCGCGCATGCTGCGCGATGTCTCCCGGGCGGATACCGGGGTGGAGCTCTTCGGGCGCACCTTGCCATATCCCCTGCTGCTGGCGCCCATCGGCGTGCTGGAGATGGCCCATCGCGAGGCCGACCGGGCCGTGGGGCGGGCGGCGGCCGGGCTGGGCCTGCCTTTCATCTTTTCCAATCAGGCTTCCGTGCCCATGGAGGAGGTGGCCCATGCCATGGGGGAGGGGCCGCGCTGGTTTCAGCTGTACTGGAGCAAGCGCGACGAGTTGGTGGCCAGTCTGGTGCAGCGGGCTGAAGCTTGCGGCTGCGAGGCCATTGTAGTTACCCTCGACACCACCATGCTGGGCTGGCGCATCCGCGATCTCGACCTGGCCTACCTGCCCTTCCTTCGGGCTAAGGGCATTGCCCAGTACACCAGCGATCCCGTCTTTCAGCGGCTTATGGACGAGCCCGGGCCGGAAGACCTCACCCAGACCAAACGCAAGCTCACCCCCCAGCTGCTGCGCAGTGTGTATCAGCTGCTGCGCAACTATCCCGGCTCCTTCTTTGGCAACCTGCGCTCCGGCCGCCCCATGAAGGCCGTGCGCACTTTCATCAACCTCTATACCAATCCCAGCCTGAGCTGGGACCAACTCGCTTTCCTGCGCGAGCACACCCGCCTGCCCATCCTGCTCAAAGGCATCCTCCATCCGGACGATGCCCAGAAAGCCCTCGACCACGGCATGGACGGGATCATCGTGAGCAACCACGGCGGCCGCCAGGTGGACGGCGCCATCGGCGCCATCCAGGCCCTGCCCGCCATCGCCGGGCGGGTGCAGGGCAAGGTGCCCGTGCTCATGGACAGCGGCATCCGCAGCGGTGCGGATGTGTTCAAGGCCCTGGCGCTGGGCGCTACGGCCGTCTGCCTGGGGCGACCCTACGTGTATGGCCTGGCGCTGGACGGCGAGGCCGGCGTGCGCGCGGTCCTGGAAAATCTGCTCGCCGATTTCGAGCTCACCATGCGGCTGTCGGGCTGTACGCGTATTTCAGCGATCGGCCCCGACACCCTTCAAAAAACACCGGTCCATGGCTGATTCCGGGACCGAACTGCAGGACCTGCTCCGGCGGGATTTCGAGCTGGAGGAACTGCCCGGGGGCACGAGCGAGCAGGAGCTCCTGGACGCCCTGGCCGATCGCATTGCCTGGCTGCTGGAATACCGCCTGGAGTATTTCTTCAGCCTGATGTACCGCCTGGACGTGGCCGAAGAGAAGGTAGATGAGGCCCTGCGGCCCGGCGGGGATGAACCGGCCAACCTTGCGTTAGCCCGGTTGGTTGTTCAGCGGCAGAAGGAACGCCTGGAAACCCGCCGGAAATTTGGATAGCCGTATCCTCGGGAAAACCGTCCTACTCCTCCTCGTCTCCGCCCTCCAGCAGGCCTTTTTCCTTGAGGTAGATAAACCACTGGATGATCTTCTTCACATCCCGCGGATAGACTCGCTCCGGATCGTACAGCGGCAGCACGTCCTCAAAGTACTCGAACAACTCCTCCTGGGGGCTGCCGGGGTCCACGGGCGGATTGTCGGCGTATTGGTCCAGCATATTCTGAAACACTTCGGGCAGGGGTTTGGTATCGCCGTCGGTGAGGTAGATGCCGATGGAGCCCAGGGGAGTGAAGTTGTGCTTGCGGGCTGATGCGAAACGGCGCTTGCCGGTCTCGAGCTCTTCCACGATCAGGCCGTTGCTCCGGTTGGCAGCCAATCGGTACAGACCCGGGAGTCCGCTTATAGCTACGATGTCGTCCAGGTTCATGGATGTAGGTTGAAGTTTTTTCAGTTCAAAAACGAAAGTACTGGGATTATGAAGGGTTGGGGTTTTTCACCGAGGAGCCAGTATCACGCAATGGAGGTACTGACGATGAATTGGTAAAGCAAGGAAGCACGCCGGCCGCGAAACCGCTCTTCACGAGCGAATGGAATCCCGTTCAATAGGCCAACAATCGCCCCATTGCTTCCCGAAAACGATCTACAGGCAAAAACTGCTGCTCCAGGGCCCGGGCAAAAGGTACCGGGGTGTCCAGGCTGGCCACGCGCAGCACAGGGCCGTCCAGATGCTCGAACAGGTGCTCGCCAATATAGGCCGCCAGCTCGCCACCCAGCCCTCCGAAGAGGGTGTCTTCGTGCAGTACGATGGCCTTATTGGTCTTTTGCACGCTGCGGTCGATGGCCTCGTAGTCCAGTGGCAGCAGGCTGCGCAGATCCACGATATCGGCAGAGATACCGAGCTCATCGCACGCCCTCTGGGCCCAGTGCACGCCCATGCCGTAAGTGATCACCGACAGTTGATCCCCCTCGCGCGCCAGGCGTGCCCGGCCGATCGGCACGGTGTAGTAGTCGTCGGGCACGGCATCGCTCAGGCTGCGATACAGGGCCTTGTGTTCGAAGAAGAGCACGGGGTTGGGGTCGTCGAAGGCCGCCAGCAGCAAGCCCTTGGCATCGCGGGGCGTAGCCGGATACACCACTTTCAGCCCCGGGGTGTGGGCAAACCAGGCCTCGTTGCTCTGGGAGTGGAAGGGCCCGGCTCCTACACCGGCACCCGTAGGCATGCGGATGACCACATCGGCGGCCTGCCCCCAGCGGTAGTGCAGCTTGGCCAGGTTGTTGACAATCTGGTTGAAGCCGCAGCTTACGAAGTCGGCAAACTGCATCTCCACCATGGACTTATAGCCGCGCAGGCTCAGCCCCAGTCCGATGCCGATGATGGCGCTTTCGCACAGGGGCGTGTTGCGCACCCGCTCCGTGCCGAATTGCTCCACGAACCCCTGGGTGATCTTGAATACGCCGCCGTATTCGGCGATGTCCTGTCCCATGAGCACCAGCCGGTCGTGTTTTTCCATGGCCTGCCGCAGGCCTTCGGATACGGCATCCACGAAGCGACGCTCGGTAGCCTTATTGCCGGCCGGCCGGATCTCGGCAGTCTGGTGCGGAGCATAAATATCGGCCAGCTCGCCTTCTGGCTGCGGCTCGATATCCGCTTCGTCAAAGGCCTTTTTCAGTCCGGTCTCCAGTTCGACTTTGATTGCTGCCCGCATTTCCTCTTTGGCGTCCTCGGTGAGCAGGCCCTGTTGCAGGAGGTAGTGCTCGTAGTTGGCCACCGGATCCCTGGCGGCCCATTTGTCCATGAGCGACTGAGGTATGTACTTGGTACCGGAGGCCTCCTCGTGCCCGCGCATGCGAAAGGTAAGGCACTCCAGAAGGACGGGTTCGGGTTTTTCCCGCAGCTCTTCTGCCAGGCGGCGCACTGTGCGGTACACCTCCAGCACGTTGTTGCCATCGATGGTGAGGGCGCGCATGCCGTAGCCCGGGCCCCGATCGGCCAGCCGCTCGCAGGCGTACTGCTCGCGGGTGGGGGTGGACAGGCCGTAGCCGTTGTTTTCGATCGCGAAGATGACCGGCAGCTGCCATACGGCGGCCACATTCAGGGCTTCGTGAAATTCGCCCTCGCTGGTGGCGCCTTCGCCGGTGAAGGCCAGGGCCACTTCCCGCCTGCCGGCCAGGCGGGCGGCCAGGGCGGCACCCCCCGCCAGCGATAATTGCGACCCAAGATGGGAGATCATGCCTACAATGCCGTGCTCCAGACTGCCGAAGTGGAAGGAGCGGTCGCGCCCCTTAGTGAAGCCGCCGGCCTTGCCCTGCCATTGTGCAAACAGCCGCTCCAGCGGCATCTGCCGGCTGGTAAATACACCCAGGTTGCGGTGCATGGTGAACATCAATTCCTCCGGCTCCAGGGCCTCGACACAGCCCACCGAAATGGCTTCCTGGCCCATACCCGAAAACCATTTGCTGATGCGCCCCTGCCGAAGCAGAATGAGCATCTTTTCTTCGATCATGCGAGGCTTAAGCAGGGCCCGGTACAGGCTCAGGAGGGTGTCGTCTGTCAGGTCGCCGCGGTCGTAGGTCATAGCCGCTTGGGAAATGGTCGCCATAATCCTGTTTTCTGTTTGTCGCTTTCGCTCCTGCAAAGGTTGTGATTTTTTCAGGATGAAGAATAACTGTGTTTGAGCCCAGCCTATTGCGTATCTTCATGTCGGAAAAACTATAAAGGTATAGCCCAATGAAGCACCTACACGGCATCGGCCTCCTTCTGCTGCTCGCAGTATGGGGCTGCACCAACAATCCGAAACAAGATACCACGGAGGAAGGCATGGCCCAGTTTGCCGACGAATCCGAATTCCAAACCGCCCACGATGAACCGGAGCCTCTGGATTTTGATGCCAGGGGCGAGCGGATCACCTTCCCTACACCCGACGGCAAAACGGGCAGTGCCTATGCCCTCATGGCCGGGGAGAAGACGAATAAGTACCTGCTCGTCATCCACGAGTGGTGGGGCCTCAACGATCACATTAAAGCGGAGGCCGAGCGCCTGTACGAGCAGCTGGGCGATGTGCACGTGCTGGCTCTGGATATGTACGACGGCAAGGTGGCTACCACCCGGGAGAAGGCCGGACAATACATGAAAGCCATGACCGACGCTCGCGGTAAGGCCATCGTACAGGGTGCGCTCAACAAGGCCGGCGGCGACGCTCGCGTCGGCACCATCGGCTGGTGCTTTGGCGGCGGCTGGTCGCTGCAAGCATCTATCCTGGCCGGCGAGCAGGGGGAAGCCTGCGTGATCTACTACGGCATGCCGG
The DNA here is from genome assembly GCA_020528935.1 of Saprospiraceae bacterium. GTDB lineage: Bacteria > Bacteroidota > Bacteroidia > Chitinophagales > Saprospiraceae > JAJDFU01. Next base: position 5,287 of record JAJDFU010000270.1, read on the forward strand.
TGCAAAAGGCTGATGCCCTGGCTCCCCTGGAGGCGCCCATGCTGGGTATCTTTGCCGAGCAGGACGGCTGGATCACCCCCGAAGTGGTCAACGAGTTCGAGAGCCTGGCCCAGGCCACCGGCAAAAGCATTGAGGTCCACCAGTTTGATGCCAAACACGCCTTTGCCAATCCCTCCAACCCGCAGTACGATGCCGAGGCGACCCGCAAGGCCAATGCGCTGGCCCTGGAATTCCTGCAGGAGCATCTTTGATAGGGCGTAGAAGTATAAGTTGGGGGGATTGGCAGGTGGTGCAAAACAGATGAGGACTCCGGGCTGCCATACTGACCCTGACGCTTGCGGTCATGGCAGAGCGCTCCCTGACGAAGCACAGCTTGTCAGGGTCAAAGACAGTTTCGCTTCGATCAGCACCGCTGCTCGGGCTGTAAACTGCCGACCCCCCAAATGGACGCTCCAGCCCACATCGCTGCGCAGATTACCGACTGCTTACCCCCTCCCACGGTACCCGATTCATCCCTATCTTTGCCCTTTTGAAAAAGCGCCCCGGCGGGGCCTCAAAAGATGCATGCGGCATGAGGGTTTCGTACAACTGGCTCAAGCAATATCTGGATTTCCACCTGACGCCCGGCGAACTGGGCGAACTGCTCACCGCGCTGGGCCTGGAGGTGGAAGGCGTGGAGGAAGTACAAAGCATTCCCGGTGGCCTGGAAGGCGTTTTCGTCGGCGAGGTGCTGGAATGCCGGCCTCACCCCAATGCCGATCGCCTTTCCGTGACCCGGGTGGATATTGGCAATGGCGATCCCCTGCCGATCGTTTGCGGTGCCCCCAATGTAGCTGCCGGCCAGAAAGTGGTGGTTGCTACGGTGGGTACCACCCTTTACCCCGCCAAAGGCGACCCCCTCACCCTGAAGAAAACCAAGATCCGCGGCGAAGTATCCGAGGGCATGATCTGTGCCGAGGACGAGTTGGGGCTGGGCCACGATCACGACGGCATTCTGGTCTTGCCTGGAGAGGCCAGGACCGGCACCCCGGCCAAAGACTATTTTGAAGTGGAAACCGATGTCGTGTACGAGATTGGCCTGACGCCCAATCGCTCGGATGCGACCAATCACCTGGGCGTAGCCCGCGACCTGGCCGCCTATCTGCGCATCAACCACGATCATTCCGGTGAAGTGCGCTGGCCCGATGTGAGCGCCTTCCAGGTAGAAAACCACAACCAGACCCTGGAGGTGGAGGTGGAAGATGCGGAGGCCTGCCCCCGCTATTCCGGCCTGTCGCTGGAGGGCATCCGGGTGAAAGAATCGCCGGACTGGCTGAAGCGACGCTTGCAGGCCGTGGGGGTGCGCCCCATCAACAACGTAGTGGACGCCACCAACTTCGTGCTCCACGAGTTGGGCCAGCCCCTGCACGCCTTTGACATCGACGCCATACCCTCCAAAAAGATCGTGGTGAAAACCCTGCCCGGCGGCACCGCTTTTACCACGCTCGACGAGGTGGAGCGCCCCCTCAGCGACAAAGATCTCATGATCTGCGACGGGGAGGACAACGGCCTGTGCATCGCCGGGGTATTCGGCGGGATGGGCTCGGGCGTAACCGAAAAGACAACCCGCCTCTTCCTGGAGTCGGCCCACTTTGACGCCAAGTGGATCCGCCGAACCAGCATGCGCTACAATCTGCGCACGGATGCGGCCAAGGTGTACGAAAAGGGCAGCGACCCCAATATCACCGTTTATGCGCTGCAGCGGGCGGCCCTGCTCATCCGCGAGTTGGCCGGAGGCACTATTGCCTCGGAGATCGTGGACCGCTATCCCCGTCCCATCGCACCGGCAGAAGTGCAGGTGCGGCCCGCTCAGGTAAATCGCCTCCTGGGCCTGGAGCTTTCCGACCGCGAGCAGGTGCGCATCCTGGAGGCCATGGATATGGAGGTAGCGCGCAAGGGCGAAGGCCAATTGCTGGTGCGGGTGCCCACCAATAAATCGGACGTGACCCGCGAAGCCGATGTGATCGAAGAGATCCTGCGCATCTACGGCTACGACAAGGTGCCCATCCCGGAGAAGATCCACTCGGCTATGGCCATCGCCGCCTATCCGGAGCCCAACGAATTGCGCGATGCCGTCAGCCAACTGCTCATCGGCCGCGGATTTCTGGAGATGATGGGCCTCTCCCTGAGCGAGTCGCGTTATTACACCGAAGGGCCGGAGCTGGGCATTGCCCCCGAATCGCTGGTGCACATCCACAATACCTCCAACGCGCATCTCGACATCATGCGCCCCACCATGCTGGTGAGCGGCCTGGAGGCCATCCGCTACAACCAGAACCGCCAGCAGCAAGACCTCAAGCTGTTTGAATTCGGCAAGACCTACCGGCAAGGCGAAGACGGCATTGCGGAGACCGAGCATCTGGCCCTCTTCCTCACCGGTGCTCGTTGGCGGGAAAGCTGGCTGTTCGATCGCGAACAGCCGGTCACCTTTTATACCCTCAAAGCCATGGTGGAAACCGTGCTGCAGCGCCTGGGACTTGCCGGATATCAACACACCTTTCTGCAGGATGAGCGCTTCCAGTACGGCCTGGTTTACCACCGGGGGCCCCAGGTGCTGGCCGAATTCGGGCAGGTGCCACTCTCCCTCAGCAAGGCCATGGATATACGCACCCCCGTGCTTTATGCCGATCTGCATTGGGAAACACTGGCCCCGGCGGTCAAGCCCGACGGACTCACCTTCCGGGAGCTCAACCGCTTTCCGGCCGTCCGCCGCGACCTGGCGCTGGTGGTTGATAATTCGGTGAAATTTCAGGATATTGCATCCATTGCCAAAAAGCATGGCAAGAAGCTGCTGAAAACCGTTGACCTGTTCGACTTGTACGAGAACGAAGAACAGCTCGGGGCGGGCAAAAAGTCCTATGCGGTGAGCTTTGTGCTGGAGCATCCGGAAAAAACGCTGAAGGACAAGGAGGTGGACAAGCTCATGGATAAGCTGATCCAGGCCTACGAGGCGCAACTGGGCGCTGTCATCCGGCGTTGATGAAGTAGTGAAATTCCGCGTATGCAACCGATTGAAGTAGCCGAAAAAATGGAAGCTATTGAGCTCAAGGTCAAGCAACTGGGGCTCAACGTAGAACGCCTGCGCATGGACAATGCCAACCTCCGGCGCGAGAACGAGCGGCTCAAGGCAGAACTCGACCACCTGCAACGCGGCACGGTGGCCGAACTCAAAGAAAAATTGGAAACCGCCCAGCGGAGACTCGAAGGGAATCGCAACGGAGAGGAGGTGCCTCTGCACCAGCTGCGGGATGAACTGGACCAATATATTCAGGAGATTGATACGTGTATAGCCTGGCTCGAAAAGCAGTAAACAGGGTATGGAGGACAATGAATCCAAACAGATCACGGTGCTCATCGCCAATCGCCCCTACCCCCTGCGCATCAAGAGCGAAGACGAAAGCGCTATACGCCGCATTGTGAAGGAAGTCAATGAAAAAGTCAACCGCTTTCAATTGATGTATACCAACAAGGACAAACAGGATTGCCTGGCTATGGCCTTGTTGACCTTTGCCGTTGACCTGCACCTCCAAAAGCAATCCACTGCTCTGGACGACGAGTTGTCCCGGCGCATCGACTCCCTGGATAAGCTCCTCAACGAGCTCGTGGCCTGACGTCCGCCCCCCCTCCCGACCTTTCCTCCGCCGGCATTTTGGACCTCTAAATGCAAAACAATGGACATTGGAATCGGACTTGCCATAGGACTGGCCGTGGGAGCTGTGGTCGGATTTGTTGTATTGCGCTTCATCCTGAAGGGTACCCAGACCAAACAACTCGAAGAACTCAACAAAAAGGTGGACCTGGAAGTGCAGGAAGCACGCCATACGGCCGAACGCATCGTAGCGGATGCGGAAGCCAGGGCCCAGAAGATCCGCAGCGAGGCGGAAAGTGAGAACGAACGGATCAAACAGAAAAAGATCAGGGAAGCCAAAGAGCGCTTCAACAACCTGCGCTCCAAGTTCGACAGCGAAAAAGCAGCCCATAAGATGGAGCTGAAGGAGCGGGAGATGGACGTGAAAAACCTGGCGAGCGAGATCGCGCCGCGGCGCGAAAAACTGGAGCAGCAGGCCAAAGCCCCGGACGCAAAGAACGCTGCAATCGAAACACCCGAGGAGGAAACGCCAACCGGACGCGCTAAACCGGAAACACAGCCACAGTCAGTGGCCCGGAACAAGGCAGAGCGGGAAGCCACCAATGAACACCAACAACACGCAGCGGACAAGGGGGCCGGCGAGGAGAA
>JAJDFU010000344.1 GCA_020528935.1 Saprospiraceae bacterium
CGGCCATTGTCGTCAGTGTTCCGTTGGTGTGCAGGATGAGACTGGTTTTTTCGGCACCGGCATTTTCCAGCTCCACGTGCATGGTCTTGTCCATCATTTGGTCGAGCTTGATCTCTCCGGCCAGGGACTGTGAGGCTTTCAGCAGGGATCTCAGGTCTAGGTGGTCTTCCACCGAAGCAGAGCCGGCAAGCCGCATGGTAGTTCCGAAGTTCTGTTTCTCCGGCGAAATATTGGCATAGATCTGCGGGAATTCCTGGGTCAGTTGCTTTTGCTTGGCGGAGGCGCCCCAGCAGCCGTAGGCTTCGTAGGCGTCCCGGAGGTAAGCCTCGGCGACCTTGGGCTTGCCCTGGCGCAGCACGGCCAGGCCGGCCAGTTCGCTGGCCAAAGCAGCGTGGTGATGAAATTTGTGGCGGTGCGCTCCCTGTATGGCCGATTCGTACAGGCGTTCGGCTTTCTGGCCGTTGCCTCGCAGGCTTTCCATCTCGGCCCGTACCAGGTCGTACTGGTGCTGGAAGTTCACTGGCGAAAAGCGGGCCCAGGTTTTCAATCGCCCCCGGTTTTTATTCAGTCGCCGGGTCCATCGCCTGCGATCGATTTCCCCGCCGGCAACCGCCTGTGTAATGGCCAGGGAATAGAAGAGCACGTATTCGGACACATGTGCCTGCCCCAGCAGAAAGGTCTCCAGGGTCTCCATTTTCTTGCCGGTTTCCAGCGCCCCGCCGTAGTTGTTCGCCATAAATTGAAGCAACAACTTGACCGTGTAGTAATGGGCTTGGGGAGTGGGCAATTCGCCCATTTGGACGACGTATTCCGTTTCGTTGAATTGTTCATCATCGACCTCCCCGAAACGGTAGGTGAGTCCGCTCATCGATTTGACGTACTGATGCCACATCGCAATGTGCATAAGGCCATGGTCGGCCCGGATCTGCTTCATGAGCTTGCCCTTCTTTTCGATGCCCTGCAGCACCTCCTGCAGCGACATGCCGGCACTGAGTGAATTGACCGTATGCATGGTCAGGCTGGTGGCTGCCATGGGTTGTTCGCCGTTTTCCACACAGCCGCGATAGACGTTCCAGAGGGGATTCAGGGTGTCGCGCCGCGGTTCGATCCAGTGGTCGATAAAGGCCGGCGGCACAATGGAGGTCTTCCACTTTTGCACCCGGCTGCACACGCGATCGAAAAGCTTCTCCGTCGCCTGGCCGATAATGGTAGCGAAGGACATCAAAGCCCAGGTCGACGAGCCGGTCATCCCCTTGCGGATACTTCGTTTGAGGGTTTCCAGCATGCTCATGACCATCACCTCCTGGTTGAGCGTATAGGAGGCCACGCCCGTTTCGATGAGCAGATCGGTGATGGCGACGTGAATGGGGTCCTTACTTTCCGGCAGATCCGCGATATCGCTCCAGTTATTCACTCTGGACCTGAGCAACCACCAGGAGGTGAGTATTTTACGCAGGGCACCCCATTTTTGCATCAGCCGGTTGTGTGGAAAGCGAATGCCGAACTCAGCCAGAGTGTCATGCGCCACGTCCAGCGCTTTCTGATAATGGTAGGTCTTAGTATACAGGTTGCAGCGAATGCGGCTCAGCCGAAGGCGCTCCAGTGGGGTTTGGGTGTGTTGATGAACCAGCTCGAAGAAGTGCTCGGCTTCTTCGTGCTGCCCGTCCAGGGATTTGGTTTCGGCCAGTTCCGAATAGAGTTTCCAGGTCAGTTCGTATTGGCTTTTCCAGGCGTCCTCCGGAAGGAGTTCGACGCCGGTGGCCAGGTAAGCTGAGGCCTCGCGCAGGGCGTTGGACTGCTTGGCGCGCTCGCCGGCTCCCAGGTTGAGCTTCGCCACCCGCAGTCGTTCCTCCGGATCCGTCAGCAGGTGCAAGCCGGCATTGTACTGGCCCACGATATCAAACAGCCGATCGTCTCGATGCAAGCTGGCCGTGTTGTGGTCCAGCAGGCGAGCGATTTGGATATGCCGCTGGGCGCGTTCCTCCTCCGGAATGCTCAGGTAAGCGGCCTGCTGCACGCGATCGTGCAGGAAGCGCAGTTTTTCACCCTCGATCTGCCGGCGGACGAGCTGGGGGAGCTCCAGGGCCGGCGCGCTCGATACCAGCCCCATGATCCGGTAGATCTTGGGCGAGGGCGAGAGAAAATTCTGGTCGATCGCCGGCTTGAGCTGCCGAAAGGCCGACAGCACCTCGGATTCGGTGGCCGCCGCCAGAAGCTCGAGCGGAAAGCTGTTGCCGAGGCAGGCGGCATACTGAAGCATCGCCAGCGCCTCTTCCGACAGACCGGTGAGCTTGCGGCTCATCAGATCCACCACATTGTCCGATACGTTCAGCGACTGGATCAGCGGCAGATCCCACTGCCACTGCCGGCTTTCCCGATCAAAGGTCAGATACTGTTCGTCGTACAGGCCGGTGAGCAGCTGGATGGCAAAAAAGGGATTGCCCAGCGTCTTTTGATGGATGAGCTCGGCCAGGCGTACCACCTGATCCGCCGGCTGATGCAGCGTATCGGCCACCAAAAGAGCAAGGTCCGCTTCGCCCAGGGGCTTCAGGCGAATCTCGGTAGGCTGCATACCCGTGCGCTCCATGCGCTCGAATAAAAAGCTCAGAGGGTGCTGTTCGTCAACTTCGTTATCGCGGTAAGCTCCGATAAGCATGAGGTTTTCCGGGCTCTTCCACGAGACTAGGTTCTCCAGCAGCTGTATGGTTGCCAGGTCCACCCATTGCAGGTCGTCCAGGAAAATGACAAGTGGGTGCTTGGGGCTGGCTATGCAACCGAGAAAATCGAAAATGGCCTGATTGAAGCGCAATTCGATCTCATTGGGAGCTGCATGCCCTTCCGATTCTTGCCGGCCAATGATCAGTTCCAGCTTGGGAACGGCATCCGCCAGCAAAGCTGCATTCGTACCCAGCGCCTGCCGGATGTTGACCTTCCAGTATTCGAAGTCCTCGAAGCGCTCCTTGAGCACGTAGTTGGCGAATTCGTTGAAGGCCGAGATCAGTGCCGAATAGGGCGAATCCCGCTGAAACTGGTCGGCTTTGCCGGAAATGAAGATGCCGTTGGACTCCGTTACCGGCTTGAAGATCTCGGCGATCAGGGCTGTTTTTCCGATGCCGGAATAGCCGGATACGAAAACGAATTTGGGCGGCTGATGCACCACCTCCTCAAAAGCGTCCAGCAGTTGAAGGGCCTCGCGCTCCCGGCCGTACAACCGCTGCGGGATCTGGAACTGCTCGTACACCTCTTGCCCCCCGATGGAAAACCAGGGGACGGCCCCGTCCGATTCCCAGGCCGACAGGCAGTGTTCCAGGTCGTGCTGAAGGCCGGCTATACTCTGGTAGCGGTCGTCCGGATTTTTGGCAATGAGCTTGGTCAGAATGC
>JAJDFU010000435.1:0-6265 GCA_020528935.1 Saprospiraceae bacterium
GATCGAGCACGTAATTGCCGTTGCCGGGGCCCACAAAACTGAAGCGAGCCGTATAGCGGGCTTCGTCCGGATCGGTCGTGAAGACGAGCACCTGCACGGGTTCTCCGGCACAGCCGGTGGTGTCCACCTGCTTGTAGCTGGCGCGCTGCGGGCTGAACTCCTCCAGGGTATCCACAGCCGGGACCACGGCCCGCGACAGGTCGTCGCCGGCCTCCCGCAAGGTCGTTTTGTCGGCATCGCTCAGCTCCAGCAGGCCGGTGGCGTTTTTGCTGTCCTGCTGGCTGATGACATGGAGGTACAGCTGGTGCTTCCTGCCCTGCCAGGTGGCATCGGCGGCAAGCAGGGAGCGCACGTAGCCCTGATCGGAGTATTCAAATTCCACGATGAGGCGGGTGTCCTTGGTGATGAGCACCTGGTTGGTGAACAGCAGTTCCCCCCGGTTGTAGTCGATAATGTAGTCGGCCTCGACGCCCCGCCGCAGGAGCTGCCCGTCCAGGTAAACGCGTTCGGTGCCGGCCAGCACGATAATAAAGCGCTCGCCCTGGGCGCCTCGCAGCTTGTAGGGACCCTGATTGCCCTCCTGGGTTTCCAGTTGATTGCGGGCGAAATTGCCGCGGGAAATGGCCACGCTGGCCGAGCCGTCCACGTATCCCAGCTTACCCAGCTCCTGGCGGTGTTGCACCGTGGCGCCCTGGAGCTTTTTGAAGTAGTTGAGAAAATAGCCCCGGCCCCCTCCCAGCTCGTAGTCGCCGGCGGTGAGGCGGGTGTTTTTTCGCTTCAGCTGGATGAACACCCGATCCAGCTCCTGCAGCTGTTGGGTATTGCCCTGGGGTTGGAGAGGGATGTTCTCATCGGTGATGGCGGCCAGCAGTTCCACGTCCTCGCCCAGGGTGCCGGCCAGCTGAAGGTTGAACCGCGAGTTGAGCACCAGATCCTGGTTGTTGCCGAAGGAAAGCCCGCGGGCAAAGCTGCCGTTGTAATCCAGCCCGCGAAAGTCCAGCAAGGGCGTGCCCGAAGTTTCGGAAGGCGCATAGGTGTAGGCCTGAAGAGGAGACTCCAGCGAACGCCGGAGGCGGGCGGTGTCCAGGCGGTAGGTGGGCTGGTCCAGCGCGAAGGGGAAGGTGCGGTAGCGAATGCGCACCGGCCCCAGGGAATCGGAAAGGGGCCCCGTCCACCGGATGCGGGAGCCCTCCTGTTCCCAGTAGGCGGGGTCCAGTTCCGCCCCGCTGCGCGCATCGCGCAGTTCCAGACTGGAGGGCACCAGGCTCAGGGAATCCAGCCTCAGCCATTCATCCGACAGCAGCAGCAGGGTGTCGCGCAGGTTGGACAGGGCAGGCGACTGCCCGTGTGCCGCCGGCAATGCAACCAGCAGGACGATACCTCCCAATATGGCGAACCTGATCCAACGCATACGACGTGCTCCCGCAAAAGTAGGGGCTTTGTCTGCGCACAGCACGAAAAGCCTCGGGCCGCAAAAGCGGACAACATCCTGCATCCGCCCGCTTCCAGGTCCCGTCCGGGCCAGACAAAAGCTTCCTCATAGGTTTTTGGTCAACTTACTAACGACGAAAAAGTGGGAATAGGGCCCGGTCGGAATTTTCTTTTGTCGCAAAGGCAACACAAAAAGGAGGGGCTCGGATTGAGTGTCCTGCCCCTCACAAAAAGAAATCACCCGACTGTTGAAATGGTTAAAACACCGGAATGTGTAAACCAACCAACTCAACGGTCTATTTGCGGTTTAATAGAAGTGAACGTCGCGAAAAAAAAACCGGTTCACAGGTGGTTTCCGGGAATGATTTCGATCATAGGCGGGAAAGATAGAGGCTGTATCTTTGGAGAATGGACAAAAAAAAAGAACGATCGAAATCCGCGTTCAGCACAACCAGATATGCACAATTTCACTAAATTTGTCCAGGCCAAAGGACGCGTTCCGGAAAATGGACCAAGTGCCTTTGGCTCAATGAGAGCTTGTTGGGATTTCGCTTTTGGAGCGAATGTGGCCAAAGAGTGAAGTCCAGACAAGTTCTGAATTTGTCAATCGCCTGATCCGGCTGTGGAAGCCGGCGCTCTACGCGGAGGTGTTTTGTCCATATCGCGCTCAACACTCCAGAGAAATAAGCAAGCCCAATTGAGTGTGAATCATCCATGGATCAAAAACACATTCTATGCATCGCTTTCTTTTACTCCTATTCCTGTTAGGGGGGAGTATGCCGGGGCTTTTGGCCCAACCGGTAGACGTCGACCTGTATCGCACGATTGACGGATCGTTCAACAACCTGACCCATCCGGAATGGGGCAGTGCGGGTGAAAACCTCCTTCGCTTTGCCCCGGCCGATTATTCAGACGGCATGTCCGCACCGGCGGGGGCCGACCGGCCCAATCCCCGGCACATCAGCAACGTACTCTTTTCCCAGAGTAATCCGATCAACGATCCCATGCAGCTCAGCGATTTCTGCTGGGTCTTCGGGCAGTTCATCGATCACGATATCGGCTTCACGCCGGATGGAAATGAATTCATGCCTATTCCGGTGCCGGCCGGCGATACCTGGTTCGATCCGGCCAACAGCGGACAGGCCCTGATCCCCATGATGCGCAATGCGTTTGATCCGGCCACGGGTACCGGCCCCGGCAACCCCCGGGCACATCCCAACGTGATCACGGCCTACCTCGACGGCTCGGCCGTGTACGGCTCCAACGACGAAATGGCCACCTGGCTGCGCACCTTCGAGGATGGTAAGCTCAAGACGTCGGCCGGCGGCACGATGTTGCCGTTCAATACGACGACCGGCGCATACGATGCGCCTCTGGATCCCGATGCCCCCCACGTGGACGATCCGGTGGGCCTGTCGGACAAGCTGTATGTGGCCGGTGATGTGCGGGTGAATGAAAATCCGCTGCTCATCGCTTTCCACGCCGTCTTTCACCTGGAGCACAACTACCAGTGCGACCGGCTCCGGGAAGAGCGGCCCGACTGGACCGACGAACAGCTGTATCAGCATGCCCGCAAGATCGTGGGCGGCCTCATCCAGTCCATTGTCTACGATGAATGGTTGCCGGTCATGGGCGTCGATATACCCGAGTATCGGGGATACGATCCCGCGGTCAACCCGCAGCTCATGGAGCTCTTCACGGGAGCGGCCTTCCGGCTGGGGCACACCCTGCTCAACGGCAACCTCCAGCGGATGGACAATGAGGGCAACATCGTTCCGGAGGGCAATCTGCCTCTGCGCCATGCTTTTTTCAATCCCCTGATCATTCCCCAGTCAGGCGGTATGGATGTTTTCCTCAAGGGCATGGCCGCTCAAAATCAGCAGCAATTCGACGCGCTCGTCGTGGACGACATCCGCAATTTCCTTTTCGGGCCTCCGGGCTCCGGCGGCCTGGACCTGGCCTCCATCAACATCAACCGGGGGCGCGAGCGGGGGCTTCCCTCCTTCAACGACGTGCGCCAGGCCCTGGGCTTGCCGCGCTATCTTGCCTTTGTGCAAATGAACCCCGACCCGGAGATCTATGCCAAGCTGATCGCGCTGTACGGCACCCCCGACCGGGCCGACCTCTGGGTGGGGCTGCTGGCCGAGCGGGCAGAGAACGGCGCCTTGTTCGGCCCCACCCTCAATGCCATTCTGAGCCGCCAGTTCACGGCCCTGCGCGATGGCGATCGATTCTACTACGAGAACGATCCGGTGCTCAGCGATGCCGAGAAGGCCATGATCAGGGAGACGACCTTCCACGACATCATCATGCGCAATACCGGCATCAAGCTCATGCAGGACAACGTCTTCCTGATGAAACCCCACGAAGTGATCTGCGACTACATGACGGCAGATGTCATCGGCTGGGTCAAGCAGGACGACGACACCCCTGTCGGGAATGTAGAGGCCTTCCTGCAGGTGAGCGGCGCTATGCTGGATACACTCACCAACGATCAGGGCAACTTTTCCTTCAAGTCCATGCCGGCATGCAGCGTGGATACCCTCAATCTCCGCAAGCTGGATGAACCCATCAACGGCGTCTCCACCCTGGATATGATCCTTATTTCCCAGCACATTCTGGGGCTGAAGCAGCTGGATTCGCCCTACAAGCTCATCGCGGCCGACGTCAACTACTCCGGCAATGTGAGTACGCTGGATCTGGTCATCATACGCCGCATTATCCTCTCTGTGGATTCGGAATTCCCGGAGGGAGAAACCTGGCGCTTCATCCCCCTGAACTTCGAGTTCTCGGATCCGGATGACCCCTTCGCCGATGATTTTCCCACGGCCATGGATTTTGATATCCTTTCGCAGAATCAGGATCTCAATTTTGTGGGCATCAAGCTGGGCGATGTGAACAACAGCGTGGACCTCTCCCGTGCCGGCCGCCTGGAGCCCAGGGGCGAGCCCGTCGTGCTGAATGCCGTGGATCGCCGCTTCGAAGCCGGCGAAACCGTCGCCTTGGTTCTGCAATCCGATGAGGGGGCCGCCCTGAAAGGCCTGCAGTTCACCCTGGAAGTGGACCCCGCTTACCTGCATTTGGAGCAGTTGGGCGAGCGCGGGCTGGTGGCCGGCGAATCTGCGGCCCTATTCCCTGCGGAAGGCGCCCTGACGGCCGCCTGGGTCGCCGATGCCAACGATCGGCCGGACAACGCCCGGCTGCTGGCCCTGCAGCTCAAAGCTCTGCGGGCCGGCCGCCTCAGTGCGGTGATCAGCCTGAGCAACCGCCGCACCTTTACCGAAGCGGTGGACGAGAGCCTGCGGCGGCGCCCGGTCCTGCTGCACTTCCGCGAGGAGGGTGCTGTGGCCGGCGATCCCGGCAGTGCGGAGATCATGCTGTATCAGAATCAGCCCAACCCCTTTGCGCGCCAAACCAACATTCCCTTCTATTTGCCGGAGCCGGCAAACGTGCGCCTCCAGATCACCGATCTGGCCGGGCAAACCGTGCTGGTGCGCGAAGCGGAATTTGGAGCTGGCATGCAGCAGTGGCGTTTGGACCAGGCCGAACTGCCGGCTGCGGGAGCCTATTTTTACAAGGTGCAGGTGGGTGAGTCCGTTTACACTCGCCGGATGATCCTGGCCGGGCCCTAGGTAAGAGGTACGCACAGGCGAAAAAGCAGGGATAGCCACGGGGTTGTTCCTGCTTTTTTATTTTAGGGTATCGAAAACGAATGTCCATGTCGAGTCATCCGATGTATCCGCACTTACTGGAACCCCTGGACCTGGGGTTTACCCGATTGCCCAACCGGGTGCTCATGGGCTCCATGCACACCGGCCTGGAGGAAGCCAAAGCGGGGTTCCAGAAAATGGCCGCCTATTTTGCCGAGCGGGCGCGGGGCGAAGTGGGCCTGATGGTGACCGGAGGCATTGCGCCCAACCGGGCCGGCTGGGTAGCGCCCTTTTCGGCCAAGCTTTCCAACCGAAAGGAGGCCCGAAAACACCGGATCATCACGGAAGCCGTGCATGCCGAGGGCGGGAAGATCGCCCTGCAGATCCTGCATGCCGGCCGCTACGGGTATCATCCCCTGGCGGTGGCCCCTTCCCGCATCAAATCACCCATCACGCCCTTTACCCCCTGGAAGCTCAGCAAGCGGGGAATCGAGCGCACCATCCGCGCCTTTGCGCGCACGGCCGCCCTGGCCCGGGAGGCCGGCTACGACGGGGTGGAGGTGATGGGCTCCGAGGGTTACCTCATCAATCAATTCATTGCTCGCCGCACCAACAAGCGCAGCGACGAATGGGGCGGGCCCTTCGAAAACCGCATGCGCTTCCCGGTGGAGATCGTCAGCCGCATACGGGAGGCCGTGGGGGCGGATTTCATTTTGATCTATCGCCTGTCCATGCTGGATCTGGTGGAGGACGGCAGCAAGTGGGAGGAGGTGGTACAGCTGGCACGGGCAGTGGAGCGTGCCGGTGCCGACCTCATCAATACCGGCATCGGCTGGCACGAAGCCCGCGTGCCCACCATTGCCACCCGGGTGCCGCGGGGTGCCTTCAGCTGGGTCACCCAGCGCCTGAAGGGCGAGGTGGAGGTGCCCCTCATTACGACCAATCGCATCAACACGCCCGAGGTGGCCGAGCGCATCCTGGCCGGGGGGCATGCCGATATGGTATCCATGGCCCGGCCCTTTCTGGCCGATCCGCACTTCGTGCGCAAGGCCCGCCAGCAAAAGGCCGATCAGATCAACACCTGCATCGGCTGTAACCAGGCCTGCCTGGACCATATTTTCAAGCGCAAGCTCGCCAGTTGCCTCGTCAACCCGCAGGCCTGCCACGAGACCGAGCTCGTGTAC
>JAJDFU010000435.1:6275-9457 GCA_020528935.1 Saprospiraceae bacterium
CTCGTGTACCGGCCGGCTCCGTCGCCCCGCAAAATGGCCGTGGTCGGTGCCGGACCGGCAGGGCTGGCCTTTGCCACCGTGGCTGCTCGGCGCGGGCATCAGGTGGACCTGTACGAAGCCGATAGCCAGATCGGCGGGCAATTCCTCATGGCCAGGCGCATTCCCGGCAAAGAAGAATTTGACGAAACCCTGCGGTATTATCGCCGCCAACTGGACCTGCTGGGCGTGCATTTGCACCTCAATACGCCGGTTCAGGCGGAAACGCTGTCGGGCAAGGGCTATGAGGAGGTGGTGCTCGCCACGGGGGTGTCTCCGCGCCGCATCCGCCTGCCTGGCATCGATCATCCCGGGGTGATGAGCTATGTGGATCTGCTCAAGCACGGCCGGAAGGCCGGATCGCGCGTGGCCATCATCGGAGCGGGCGGCATCGGCTTCGACGTGGCCGAGTACCTCACGCACCGCGAGCAGCCTGCAGAAGACGCCATTCCCGCCTTCCTGGCGGAATGGGGCGTCGACTCCGGCTACCGCTGGCCGGGCGCCCTACAGCCGCCCCGTCCGCAGCGCTCCGGCCGCGAGCTGTATCTGCTGCAGCGCAAAACCAGCAAGCCGGGCGCCGGCCTGGGTAAGACGACGGGCTGGATACACCGCGCTGCCTTGCGAAAGCGGGGGGTGCACATGCTGGCCGGGGTGGAATACCTGGGCATCGATGACAGCGGCCTGCACATCCGCCGGGAAGGCAGGGAGCAACTCCTCGAAGTGGATACCGTTGTGGTGTGCGCCGGGCAAGAGCCTCTGCGCCAACTGGCGGCTCCGCTGGAAGCCCTGGGTATGCGGGTGCACCTGATCGGCGGCGCCGACGAAGCCCGCGAACTGGATGCCAAGCGGGCCATCGATCAGGCCTCCCGCCTGGCTGCCCGGCTAGATTAGGGGACGCAGCGGAACCTCAGCGGGGCGTTCGTGCTTCCAGCGCCTGTGCGACCACAGCCAGTCGGCGGGAGCTTCCCGCAACAGGCCCTCCAGCTTGCGGGCGAACAAGCGCGTGACCTCGCCTTCCTCCAGGGAGCCCGCATCATCCGCCAGCTTGCTGACGGTTACCCGGTAGTATCCCCGCTTGTAGCGGCGCATATCGAAGAAGTACACCGGGATGTTCAGACGGCGGGCAATTTTGTCGCCGCCGGGAAGAAAAGGCGTTTCCCGGTGCAAAAACTCCAGCCAGTGGGCCGTTTGGGTATTGGAGGGCGTCTGATCGGCGATCAGGCAGAACGCACACGAGCTGTTGCGGTATTTGACCATGGCGTAGCCGGCGCGTTCCATGGCTACCAGGTCCAGGCCGAAGCGGCCGCGGCGGCGATTGAAGTAGGCGTTCAGGGCCTGGTTCTTGAGGGGCTTGTACACGCCCAGAATGTGCTTTTCGGGCAGATGCACCTTCACGGCCAGCGATATCCACTCCCAGTTGCCGTAGTGGCTGCCCATGAGTACGATGGGCCGGTCGGCCCGCAGGGCATCGGCCAGGATGTGGAAGTCCCCGGGGGTTCTGCGGCGAAATTGATCGGCCGGCATGGAGTTGCCCTTGAAGGTTTCCAGCAGTACATCCGTGAGGTTGCGGTAGAATGCACGGGCGATCGCTCGCCGTTCGGCCTCTGTTTTTTCGGGAAAGCTGTGCCGGAGGTTGTCCAAAACCACGCGCCGCCGATAACCCACTATCCGGAACATCAAAAAGGCCAGGCCGTCCGAAAGCAGATAGAGCAGGGGAAAGGGTACGAGGGCGAAAAGCGCTACCCCGGCACGGGTAGCCCACAGGGCGAGGAGATCCTTCAATTTGAAAAATTGTTAATTTTTTGCGTTCTTTGATGCGTGGCGAAAAGTACGACAATCTCATCATTCCTTTCGCCGCACCTGTTTCTGAAGGACTTTTCGCGCCATCCCAAACACTGGCCACGGGAGGCTTAAATTGCCTTTTGCGGTCTTAGAGGTTTCGTATTGGAACCCTACTGACAAATTATCCATGAACAGCCATGCAAACGAGTAAAGTCGTACTGGCCGATGATCATCCCGTTTTTTTGGAGGGCCTGAAGAGCATTTTGGAAACCCATTCACCTCCGGCATTCCGGATCGTCGGTATGACCAACAGCGGCACCGAGTTGCTGCATCTCGCCAACATCCATCAACCCGAATGGATCATTCTCGAACTCAGCCTTTGCGAAAAGGACGGCCTGGAGGTGCTGCCTGCACTCGCCAAACGGAACAGGAATACCCACCTGGTGGTACTCAGCCGCTATCGCGACCCCAAAATGGTGCGGGCGGCCTTCAAATCCGGTGCCGAGGGCTACCTGCTCAAGGACCGCGGCCCCGGCGAGATCCTGGAAGCCCTCCGCTACGTGCAGGAAGGGCAACACTACCTGGGAACGGGTGTACAGGTTTCCGGAAAGAGCCGCTCCAAAGAACTCCACCGCCTGTCTTCCATCGGATTGCGATTTGAAGATCGCTTTTCCAAAAAGTACCGGCTCACCAAGCGGGAAATGGAAATCCTCCGGCTGATCTCCCAGGCCCTGAGCAATAAGGAAATCGCCCAGGAGCTGTATATCAGCGACCAGACGGTGAGCGTACACCGCAAGAACATCATGCGCAAGCTGGGTGTGAGCAATACGGCCGGCCTCATGAAGGCGGCCTTCGAGCACGCACTGGTGTGAGTGGGTAGTCGGGCCGGAAGAGTGGGCGTCAGGATACTGTCGACTACTATACGCTGACCATGACGCTTGCAGTCATGGCAAGCGCTCTTAGGACAAGCTTTGCTTCGTCCTAATCAAAGACAACTTCGCCTCGGTTCGTACTGCTGTGCCTGGGGGTACGGAAACGCGGAAATTACCCTCTTTGGGGTATTCGCCCGGTAAAGGCGATACGCTACTTTTGTTATGGAATACTGACAAGCTTTGAGGCGAAGTTCCGCAAGTGTATTTTAGAATTAAAGATCCCATGATGAAAGGAACTCTACTGCATACCTTACACACCTCTTCTACCTCTCTTTCACTACCCGCTGATCATATCCGCATCTATTCCAGACGTTTTTTGGGTTTAGCTGATCGCTAGCCCATTTCCGAATTTTTCCAGAAACAAGCGCACTGCACGTCAGAAGGCTGGGGTGCATCCGATATTGACACGACGAAACCAGCGGCAGCGGCCGG
>JAJDFU010000249.1 GCA_020528935.1 Saprospiraceae bacterium
TACTCTGGCTTTCGTCCGCGACTAACTCGAAGCCGATTTGCCCATGTGTGCGAAGCCCTTTGGTTTATGTGCTTTCAGTGACGGTGATTACCTCGAAACTTTCCTTTTGGTAGGTGCGATATCGTTTGCTTTATTGCACGTAGTACAAGCCGGGCTTAAAGAAAAATTTCTCGCCAAAGCGCAAATCGAAGCCTGCGGTAAAACCGGCACGTCCGTTGATCTCACTCAGGTTGAAGGTTTTGTTGACGACAGAAAAAGCAGCTCCGGCTTGCGGATTGAATCGAATTTGACCGAATACAAAAGCCGGGCAAAAGGCGAAAAAGGTCAGCAAAAGGGGAAAAGACAGGCGTTTCATTATAGTTTTCTATAGAATTCGAAAGCCGGGCTGCATGTTCGATTCAACCACGTATTTCCGTCTGGCGAAGAGGGCGAAGGCTGAATAGCATGTAAAAAAGGCATTCAAGGATGCAGTTTGGCTGCCAAATCGGCGTGTTTTTGGTCGCCTGAGAACCTGGCATTGGAATTGACGCATTGGGGGTGAATACATTCCGTTTAAAAAATAAAGTGTCGCAAGCTGTTTTATTTTTTAAGTGCGGATCCACGGTTTTACGGATAAAATGCCGCTAAAGAATATGACATTTCATCCTCAAAACCGTATTATATTATAGTTTCGGAGCAAGTAAATACGGAAGAACGATGAACCTGAACAATTTGACGATAAAGGCACAGGAAGCCATACAGCGGGCACAGCAACTGGCTATGGAACACCAGAACCAGGCCATCGAGTTGGGTCATCTGCTCAAGGGCATCCTGGAAGTAGATGACAGCGTGGCGCCATTCGTGTTCAAGAAGCTGGGCGTGAATCCCGATGTCATTCACCGGGCCGTCGACAGTATTGTGCAGTCCTATGCCCGGGTTGAGGGGGGCAATCAATACCTCTCCCGGGAGGCGAACGAAGCCCTTCAGAAAGCCAACGGTTATCTGAAGGAATTCGGCGATGAATACATCGCCCTGGAGCATATGCTGCTGGGCATATTGGGCGTGCGCGATCAGGTAGCGCAGATGCTGAAAGACAACGGCATAGACGAAAAAGGCATGAAAGCGGCCATCCAGGATCTGCGCAAGGGCAGCCGGGTGACGACCTCCAGTGCCGAGAGCAGCTACAATGCCTTGAACAAGTATGCCATTAACCTCAATGAGCGCGCGCGCAGCGGCAAGCTCGATCCGGTCATCGGCCGGGAGGAGGAGATTCGCCGGGTGCTGCACATCCTGGCCCGCCGCACCAAGAACAATCCCATTCTCATAGGGGAGCCCGGAACGGGCAAGACGGCCATCGTCGAGGGCCTGGCCCACCGCATCGTGGATGGGGATGTGCCGGAAGACCTGCGCGATAAGGAGATCTACTCCCTGGATATGGGGGCCCTCATCGCCGGTGCCAAGTACCAGGGCGAGTTCGAGGAGCGCCTCAAGTCGGTCATCAACGAGGTCGTGGCTGCCGAAGGCCGCATCTTTCTCTTCATCGACGAAATTCACACCCTGGTGGGTGCCGGGAAGACGCAGGGTGCCATGGATGCGGCCAATATCCTGAAGCCGGCTCTGGCCCGGGGCGAATTGCGAGCCATAGGGGCTACGACCCTCAGCGAGTATCAAAAGTACTTTGAAAAGGACAAGGCCCTGGAGCGCCGCTTTCAGATGGTGATCGTGGACGAGCCCTCCGAAGAGGACGCCATTTCCATATTGCGCGGCCTGAAGGAGCGGTATGAGACCCACCACAAGATCAACATCAAAGACGACGCCATTGTAGCGGCCGTTCAGCTCAGCACGCGCTACATCACCGATCGCTTTCTGCCTGACAAAGCCATTGACCTCATCGATGAGGCAGCGGCCCGCCTTCGGCTCGAAATGAACTCCATGCCCGAGGAGCTGGATGAGGTGGAGCGCAAGATCCGGCAACTGGAGATCGAACGCGAGGCCATGAAGCGCGAAAACGACCAAAGCAAGATCGAGAGCCTGAACAAGGAACTGGCCGACCTGGAGGATGAGCGCAATGCCCTGCGCGCGCAATGGGAAAGCGAGCGGGAGGTAGTGCTGGGCATCCAACAGGCCAAGGAAGAGATCGAACAGCTCAAGCTGGCCGGCTCGCGGGCCGAGCGCGAGGGCAACTTTAGCGAGGCGGCCGAGATCCGCTACGGCCGCATTCCCGAGGTGCAAAGTCAGCTGGATCAGTACACTCAGCAACTGCACGACATGCAGGAAAGCGGCAAGCAACTGGTGAAGGAGGAAGTCGATGCCGAAGATATTGCGGAGATCGTAAGCAAGTGGACCGGCATTCCCGTGACGCGCATGCTGCAGAGCGAGCGCGAAAAACTCCTACAGCTCGAAGATGAGCTGCACAACCGGGTGGTCGGGCAGGACGAGGCTGTGGAGGCCGTATCCGATGCCATCCGGCGCAGCCGCACCGGCCTGGGGGCAGAGAACCGGCCCATCGGTTCCTTCCTGTTCCTGGGTACTACGGGCGTGGGCAAGACGGAGCTGGCCAAGGCCCTGGCCGAATACCTCTTCAACGACGAAAACCTGATGACCCGCATCGATATGAGCGAATATCAGGAACGCCACGCCGTGAGTCGCCTAGTGGGCGCTCCTCCGGGGTACGTGGGCTACGAAGAGGGCGGCCAACTCACCGAGGCCGTAAGGCGCAAACCCTATTCCGTCATCCTGCTGGACGAGATCGAAAAAGCCCATCCGGATGTCTTCAACATCCTGTTGCAGGTGCTCGACGACGGCCGGCTCACCGACAATAAGGGTAGGGTAGCCAACTTCAAGAACACCATCATCATTATGACCTCCAACATCGGCTCGGATATTATCCGCTCCAACTTCGAGCAACTGGACGATTCCAATGCCGAGGAGATCATCGAAAACACCCGCGAGGAGGTGTTCAACCTGCTCAAGCAAAGCGTGCGACCCGAATTCCTGAATCGCATTGATGAGGTGATCATGTTTCGTCCGCTGGATCGCGAGAACATTCGCGAGATCGTGGAGCTGCAGCTGGAGGATCTGAAGGAGCTACTGGCCAAACAGGACATAGCGATCAGCGTGACCCCCGAAGCCATGGACTGGCTGGCCGAAGAGGGCTTTCATCCGGAGTTTGGTGCGCGTCCGCTCAAGCGCCTCCTCCAGAAAAAAGTGCTCAATCAGCTGAGCAAGCAAATGCTGCGCAACGACATTGAGGTCGGCGGCCACTACGTTCTGGACGTCTTCGACGGACAAGTGGTCTTTCGGGCCCCGCTTAAAGAAGAAGCTGCTTCCCACAACACCGGTGCGATCTTCTCCAGCGAATCCGGGAGTCACGCAAGGCATTCCCCCGGCCGGCAATGCCCGGGCGGCAGGGGGGTTTTTTTTTACAGAACACAAAACAA
>JAJDFU010000660.1 GCA_020528935.1 Saprospiraceae bacterium
CGGAGATCTTTGCCACTGCGGGCGAGGAGAGCGCACAGATGGGAGTGGAGCTGGACTGACGACGATTTGGTTGGGAAACCCTGACGCACCCTCGGACGTCCGTAGGATCGGCATGGGTCAGCATTCCCCATTGCGCAGGGTTTGAGATAGTGAAAACGTCCAAACCACTTCGCAACCGGTATAAGCCGGAAAATGCACAGCATTAGCATTTTCCGGCTAAGGAGCTGACTAATTTTACCCGAATTACTCACGGGTTTTCGTGAATCACCCGGGCTAATGCTTACGCGGCCTGTTCGGATTGATTCGGATCGTAGCGCGACCAGGTCTTGTACTTGCGGATGATGGCGTAAGCCCCCAATCCCATGGTGATGGCCACGGCTATGCCGGTCATGTTGTAAAAAACGGCATTGGGCACCCCGCTTTCGATCACGACATCGGGGAAGCGCACCATGGTCTCGGCGGCCAGGGCGCCGTACAGGCCGATCACGGACCAATACATGAAATTGAAGTGGAGCGAAATGTAGTTGGCCGGCTTTTTCAGCAACATGGGCATCATCCCGGCCAGTAGGGTGGCCAGGCTCAGCGCCGCCATGGCGTGGAAAATACCCAACCCCCCAAACAGGCGATAGATCATAAAGGCGGTGGCGTTGAGCCCCAGCATGGAAAATACATAGGCGTAACCCAGCTTTTTGTGCATCGGGCTGCCTTTGCGCTTCCAGAGCACCAGGCTCCCAAAGAGCAGGGCAGCGACACCGAAGAGCGTGTGGACCAGCCCGGCCGGGCCGGTGATCAAGGCTTCAAGGTTCATATATAATTTATCTTTACTATTGAACGACACCTGTTGCTGGAGGTTCGTTGCATCACCCGTCCTCCAGCTTCAGCTGCCGGGCGTGGCGAGACCCGCCTTTCCAGGGGTCGCCGCCCTGCTCGAGGCGCCGGAAAATGGTCTTGAGCCGGTAGGTCTGGGCTCCGCCGTCCAGCTGATCCAGCTCCTCCCAATGCAGGGGCGTGGCCACGGGGGCACCGGGCAGGGCGCGCAGGCCATAGGGTGCGATGCTGTGCTGGCCGTAGGCATTGCGCAGGTAGTCGAGAAAAAGCCGGCCCCGGCGCTTGTCCTTGCGCATTTCCGTGGTGAAGTCCTCCGGGTAGCGGGAAGCCAGTTCGCTGCAGATCCGGTGGGCATAGTCGCGAACCGGATCGAAATCCAGTTGCGGTTTCAGCGGTACTACCACGTGCAGGCCCCTCGAGCCGGTAGTCATCACAAAGGCGCGCAGGCCCTGCTCCGCTTCCAGGATTTCGCGCAGGGCACTGGCGGCCCGGATCACCAGGCGAAAGCCCTCCTCGGGAGGATCGAGGTCGAAGATCATCTTGTCGGGCGCACGCAGGTGGTTCGCCCGGCTGGGAAATACGTGATGTTCGATGCAGGCCTGATCGGCCAGGTAGGCCAGGGTGGCTTTGTTGTTGGCCAGCAGCATAGAAATGCGCCCCTCTTCCCGCTCTACCTCCGTCCGTTGGATCCATTCCGGAAAATAGTCCGGCACCGTTTTCTGGAAAAAGCCCTCCGCCCGGATGCCGTCGGGAAAACGACGCATGGCCAGCGGCCGGTCCGCAAGATGCGGCAACATAAATTCCGCGATCCGGCTGTAGTAGTCGATGAGATCGCCTTTGGTGAAGCCGCTGTCCGGAAACAGCACCTTGTCCAGGCGGGAAGGTTCAAAGGAGTAGGGTCCAAATTGCATACGCGATCAGTTGTTGTCCGGCATCCCCCATGCAGTACGAGCAGACCGGCCGGCCTGCTCTTGCGAGGGGATAACGAAAAGAACAAGGCGCCCAGCTCCCCATTTCCCATTTCTGGGGTTGGGGAGCCGGGAGGGCCGGTTCATTTCTTTCGTTTCTTCTTCCGCTTGCGCCAGGGAGCATCGGCCTGCCAGTCGCCCGCCATGATGCTGCCGTAGGGGACGATCTCGTCCTCCACCCGGCCCAGCCCGAAGTCCTCGATCTGGGCGCGCACGGTGGCGGCGTTTTTGTAGGCGCTGGGCAATTCGGAGATGTCGACGTTCTTCGAATAAAAGCGCACGTCCAGTCCGGCCGTCTCCTGGATGAACAGGGCGGCATCGCCGATGTGGTCGTGGGCCCGCTTGTGCTGGCTGCGGCTCACATTGCGCCCGGCGCCGTGGGGCGCGAAGCCCAGGTTGCCGGCATGGGTATCCCCTTTCACCAGCAGCAGTGGCTCGGCCATGTTGAGCGGGATGAGGCGGTACGGCCCTGCATCGGGCAGGAAGCGCTCGTCCAGGGGGGTGGCGCCCTTGGCGTGGTAGAACAGCTCCCCGTCCCGGAAGACGAAGTTGTGCTCGTTCCAGTAGCGCTCGTAGGGGTCCAGTCCCAGCCGCTCGCAGGTGGCGCGGTGGATGGCCGTGTGGTTGGCCTTGGTCCAGGCCCGGATGATCTGCAGGGCTTCCCAGTACAGCTCGCCTTCTTCGGTATCGGCGGGGATCCAGGCGTTGGCGGGCAGGGTTTCGGGCGAGAGTTCCTTGCGGAAGCGCTCGGCCAGCTTCATCCCCTGCTTGTACAGCAGGGCGCCCGGCCCGCGCGAGCCGTGGTGGGTCACCAGCATGGTGTGGCCCGTGCGGGCCGACTGGCCCACGAACAGGAAGTGGTTGCCGTCGCCCTGGGTGCCCAGGTGCGTGCGGGCCATCTTCCGGATGGGGGCCTTATTCAGCAGTGGATTGCTGTGGAAAGCCTCCTCGATCTCCGCCGGCAGCAGATAGGCGTCCTCGCCCTCGCGGTGGCCGGGGCCGAAGAAGGTGCTCCGGTGGGCGGCATCCAGCACCCGGCGGGGGTCCTGCGGACCGAGATCAGTGAGCATGACCGAACAGCAGATGTCGGCGCTGTGCATGCCGGGATGGATGGCATTGCGCGCAACGGCCACCCCGCCTACCGGAATGGTGCCGCGCGGCCCGGCCGGGCAGGCATCGGGCATGACGGCCCCGCCCACCAGAGTAGGGGTTCTCATCAGCTCATCCATGGTGGCCAGCACAGCCTGCACATTGGCCACCTCCAGCTCGTCCTCGGCGCGGATGTTCCTGGCATAGGCGGCCGGCTCGCCGTGCAGAGGGATGGCCGGCGGCGGGCATACGCTGTCCAGGTAGGCGATGAGCTCCTCGCCTTGCAGGGCGTGCTTGTTGGCGAAGGCCAGGGCCTTCTTGAACCATTTGCAGGGGGTATAGCCCAGCTCGATCAGTGTTTTACCGGTGATCATAATTTCTTGAAATATAAGGCATGAAAAGAGAACCGCGGGCCGTAGCCCGCGGCTCGGTTACTTGGCGAAAAAGCCGATCGGCCGCTCTTCGATGTGGAACAGCTCGTTCAGCTCGTTCTCCTTTTGGCGGAACTCCTGTTCGCTGATCACGTCTACCG
>JAJDFU010000317.1 GCA_020528935.1 Saprospiraceae bacterium
AGGAGCAGGAAGAAGTCCACCATGGAGCGCACGGTGGTCTCCGACTGCCCCACGCCCACCGTCTCGACGAGGATGGTACTGAAGCCGGCGGCCTCGCAAAGGAGGATGGTCTCCCGGGTGTGGCGGGCCACTCCCCCCAGGGTGGTGCCTGCCGGGCTGGGCCGGATGAACACCCGCTCGTCCTGGGCCAGCTTTCCCATGCGGGTCTTGTCGCCCAGGATGCTGCCCTTGCTGCGCGGGCTGGAAGGATCCACGGCCAGCACGGCAATGCGCTCGCCGTTTTGAAGCAGGTGCATGCCGAATGCCTCCAGAAAGGAACTCTTGCCTACACCGGGCGCACCCGTCACCGCCAGACGCGTGGATTGGCCGCTGTGCGGCAGGCAGGCCTCTACCAGTTCGCGGGCCAGCTGCTGGTGGTCGGGCCGGCTGCTCTCAACGAGGGTAATGGCCCGGCTCAGTTGCAACTGGTCGCCTTGCAGGATTCCCTCCCGGAGCGCATCGGCGTCGATGCTGCGCGAGCGAGGGCGCAAAGCCGGATTGAGCGAGCGGTCAGGCATGGATGTTTGTTGGGTTCAGGGGCAAAGGTATGGAAGGCGGGGGGTTGCAGGGTAGTCGGCAGCCGGCAGTCTGCACCAACGGTGCTGGCCGAAGAATATAGGCGATTTAACGTTTACTCGCTACCCGGCCCCCTCCGCCTTCGACAGACAAGACTCATCCCATCTTTCCTCAATGTCCTTTGAATTCGGGTTGGCGCTTTTCGAGGAAAGCCTGCACGCCCTCCTTGTAGTCGTGGGTCTGGCCGGCGCGGGTCTGGAGTTGTTCTTCCAGGGCGAGCTGGGCGGCCAGGTCGTTGTGCGCGCTGGCCTGCAGGGCCTTTTTGGTGAGTGCCAGGCCCCGGGGGGGCATGGCGGCCAGCTTGCGCCCCACCGCCGGGGCGGCCTCCGGGCAGCCCCCGCCGGGCGGGGCTTTGTGGAACATGCCCATGGCCGCAGCTTCTCTGGCTGGCACCGGCTCGCCCAGCATCATGAGTGCGCTGGCCCGTTGCCAGCCGATGAGGCGCGGCAGGAGGAAAGAGCCTCCGCTGTCGGGGATGAGACCGATCTTACTGAAGGCTTGAATGAAGCGGGCCGACTCGGCCGCGATGACGATGTCGCAGGCCAGGGCGATGTTGGCGCCGGCACCGGCGGCTACGCCATTCACAGCCGCCAGCACGGGCTTCTCCATATGCATGATCTTCTCTACAATGGGATTGAGGTGCTCCAGCAGGACCTGCTCGAAGCTGGGCCCGCCGGCGGCGATCACCTCCTGCAGGTCCTGCCCGGCGCTAAAGGCCTTGCCTACGCCCGTGAGCAATACGGCCCGGATCTCCGCATCGTCGCGGCAGCGGTCCAGGGCCTCCTGCGTTTCCAGGGCCAGTTCGCGGGTGAAGCTGTTGTACTTGTCCGGCCGGTTGAAGGCCACGATACCCAGGTGGCCGTCTTTGCGGAAATAGATGCGTTCCATGGAAGGGCTTTTGAAGGGGAAGCTAAGAAAAAGCCGGGAACCGGGTTGGGATAGTCAGAAGATTGAGCGCAACTCCCTAGGCTATCCCACTTCCTCATATACAGGCATCTCATCGTAGGTGCGGCCATTTAGCAGGCGTCCACTTTTTTTCTTGTTTTTACCTCCCCACTGCTTAAAGAAAAAAGCAACTTCTTCCGCGCTGCATTGCCTGCGGATACTTTCCACCCAGGCAGGTGCCATATACCGTGCTTTGGGGCCGCTTTCCCCACCCACAATAACCCAGTCAATATCCGTAAGATCCAGTTCATCCAAGGGACCGATCAATGGCTCACAGGATAAGAACTTCAAGTGCGCACGGCTACTTTGCAGTAAATCTATCCGGTGAGTAACACGGCTATCTTCTACGGATACGCCCATCCAAATGTTGGGCGTCCATTCCAGTATCCCCTGCTGGTCGTAGGCCAGCATTATCTCGGGTCTTTTGGTCAGGAGCTGAAAGATATGCCTTGGGTTATCTTGCATGGTCCGGAATACCTTTCGGATGAATTCTTTAGGAACATCTTTGTGAAATAAGTCGCTCATGGAGTTTACAAATACGATCTTCGGCTTCTTCCACTTATATGGCTCTTCCAAAACATTGGGGTGCAGAGTGAGCTCGAAGGCATTCCGATATTTTTCCAACCCCATGGCTTGGAGCCGCTTAGCCATAACTTCCGCATAGCAATACTTGCAGCCCTGGGATACCTTGGTACATCCCGTGGTAGGATTCCAGGTCATTTCTGTCCATTCAATACTGGATTGAGACATGGCCAAACATTTTTTATGATGTCCTGGGCAATCTTCAAGGCATTAGCATTGTTCGACGCAAACACAAAATGAAAAAGGGGCGAACCGATACGATTTTCCAGGACCAAAGGTGGGTTCGTTACATGGTTCCACACCTGACCGAGCCGCTCTACATAAAGGGCCGCAATCTTCGCAATGGGATCGGGCACCTTGGGCCTCCCGGCATACTGACCTTCAAATAGTACGCCCTGGCTGGATGGCGGATAAAAGTGCTCCCGGATTTCCTTTTCTGACAGACCAAAAAAAGACTCTAGCTTTTTAATGCTTTTCAATTCTCCTTTTCGGTCCAACAGCCGATTCACGATCACTCCAGTAGGCACAAGTACCCAAAGGTCTGTTCGGGTGCCTTTAAGCTTTTGAATGGCATTCCAACCGATCTGCATACCAAAGGGGTCAAGAAAAGCCAAAACGGCTAAATGCTTTCGAGAAAAAGCCTCGGCAAGCTTAATGAGTTCTGTGTTACAATCTCCACTTCGGAACACTAGTCGGTCCTTCTTTTCCACGCCCTCTGGGATAGAGAGCAATCGAACTTTTAACTGCTTTAGGTGTCTTTCTTCTTTATCGATGAAGTAATAAAAATCAAACTCGAAGGGCTTTTGGAGGCGTATCACGCGTTCTGCAGCCCCTTCATACACCCGCTCCTCTTCTTCTTTAATATCCAATTTCAGAAGTAATTCATTTCCTTTTGCTGTCCCGCCTCGATCTCCACTACCAGCAAAACCGTCGAAATAAACCGTTTGCCGGTGTGGATTTCTATTCATGATCTTGAGATAAGCCCTAACGTACTTACTAAAAGCATTCAGCTTTCGCTCCGTCCATGGACCTCCCCAACTAGGTTTTGGCTCTTCGACCTTCATTTTGAGCTAAAAACTTAAAACAACAAACAAATTGTATACTTTAAGACGTTTTTACAAAAAATCAAACAATTTTAACCCGGAAAATTCACCGAATTTTCCGCCCGAAGGGCTGACGAATTGCAAAATTTTGTAAATCAAACAATTACGAATAATGCAGTTCAATTCTTA
>JAJDFU010000267.1 GCA_020528935.1 Saprospiraceae bacterium
CCCAGCAACAACTCCGGGCTGACCAATTCAATGAGGTCCTGGAGGTCGCCGGCAACCTCATGAAGATCGAGCGGCTCAGGCTGGTGCGAGACCGTTCCCAATTCATCTTTCGGGGAAGCGTGGACAATGCCGTCCCCTATCTACTCAAAGACGGGGCCGACCTGAAGGGCAAACTCGAACTGTCCTCCCCCCTGGTGCGTTTGGCCGACTTTTCCGATTCTACTCTTTTACTCGGTATTGAACCCGAATTTTACGAGCTGGAGAGCCAGGTAACTCTTTTCGCACCGGCCGGACCCTATATCCGCTCCGGTGAGCCTTTTTCCCAATCGGTCCTGAGCCTGCGCAAGTTCAAAATGGCCTCCAATGTGATCTCCGATATCAAAAACATCACGGGGGATGTGCGCATCGATGGCTACGGCATCCGGCTCGAAAACTGGCTGGGCGTTTTGGGGGAGAGCGACTTGCGACTCGATGCTTCCCTGAGGGCACCCATGAAGCTCTGGGAGCCCGGCACCCCTAAAGATTCCGCCACCTTCAGTTACCACATCCGGTCCAATGCCATGCGGGCCGCCGATCTGTTCACCCTGGCCGACAGCTTTCGGACCAGCCCGCAATACCGGGACGAAAGCCTGCTCGGGCTCAACCTGGAAGGCGATATCCTCCTCACCCGCCCCGTGCAGGGCAGCGGCTATCGCTATCCGGATGCGGCCTTGCGCCTGACCGATCTGGACTTCCGGTTGAAAAAATTTCCGGTAGCCTTCCAAAACGTCCAACTGGGCCTGCAGAAGCGCGGCCGCGATGCCCTGCTCAACAACTTTCGGCTACCGGTGGGCAAAAGCGTCATTGAAGCTTCAGGGATACTCGAAAACTTCTTTACCCCGGAAGGCAGTGAGGTGCTGGATCTGAAAGGTGCTCTCCGTTTCGAAGCGCCGCGCCTGCGCTTTTCCGATTTCATCAGGCAGAACTTCGCCCAGAACTTCAGTCCGGAATCCCGCGCGTTGACTACGGAAATGAAGGTCTTTATCCCGGCCGCAACCCGCCGCAACGAAAAGATCTCGGGCACCTACCTGGAACTGACCAACTTTGAAACCGAATCCAACTTCCTCGCGCCTCTCAGCGGCATCGACGGGATCGTTCGCCTCGAACCCCATACCGTCAAGCTGGAAGACTGGGATGGGGTGATCGGCCGCAGCGACCTGGCCATGAATATGATATTTGGCGACTTGCCGCCCCTGTGGAAGAAGGATGCCAAATTTACTGGACGGTTGAACATAATCTACGATCTGCGCTCCAAGCAGGTACGGGCCCGAGACGTCTTTACCTTTCGCAACCAGTTCCTCTTCGCCGATCACTATCGCGAGGAGACCTTGCGCGATTTCAGTTTGGCCGGCAAAGTAGACCTGCAGCGGGCCACTTCGGAAAACAAGCCTTTTGCCGTGGTTCAGGTCGAAGAGCTCAACTGGAAACTCAGCCTCTTCCCCATTGCTTTTCGCGACTTCAAAATGGATTTCGAAACCCGCCCCGGCGAGACCGTGCTCCGCGAATTTCAGGGCCGCATCGGCAACAGCGACCTGCGCATGCGCGGCCGCACGGCCAACCTGAACGCCCTGCGCAGCGATACCCTGCAGGAAGTACCCCGGATCGATCTGGAGATCACTTCCAAGCGCCTGGACCTGGACGAGCTTATTTTGCTCAATTTGCCGGCGCTCGAAGAGGCCAGCCGACGGGATAGCCTGGCCCGACTGGCCGAAGAACCCGAAGTCCGGGAAGAAATGAGCCCGGAAGAACAGCTCGAGCGCTTCAACCCCTTCGCCCTGCGCTTTCCCCAGGGCAGACTGAGCCTGAATGTGGATCAAATTATTTTCAAGGGAGCCACCATCCCCGACCTGCGCGGCGAACTGCTTCTCGATACGCTCAAGACCATAGAGCTGAACGAACTCCGGATCGGCATCGGCGGGGGTACCGCCTCGATGGCGGGATTGATCGATGCCACCAGCCCCGACAGCGCGCTGATCACCATCAGTTCCCACATTGACCATGCCGACCTATCCCAGGTCAGGATGCCGATCACCTATGGCGATACGACCTTCGTAATCTCCAATCACTTTACCGGCATCCTGAATGCCGACCTGCAGCTGGAGGCCATGATGAAGCCGGACCTGACCTTCGACCTGTCCGATGGCCTGGGCGACCTGGAGCTCATGCTGTACGACGGGCAGATCCTCGACTTTCCGCCCATGCAGATGCTGTCCGATGTGATGGGCAACAAGGACCTCGCCAATATCCGGTTCGATACCCTGGCCAACACCATTCAGGTGGAGCGCGGCTACCTCTATATCCCCAAGATGGACATCGGCTCTACCCTGGGTGCCGTACGCATTACGGGCTTTCAATATTTCGATACCGAATTCGAGTATATGATCCAGATCCCGCTGGGCCTGTGCACCGAGGTGGGATGGAATTTCCTCACCGGCAAAAAGCGGAAGGAAGATGCCGATGAGGACGAGATCGAACGCGTGGGGAAGGGAATCAAGATCAATATTCAAATTCTCGGCAATCCGGACGATTACGCCGGCAAACTCGGTAAGGGCAAAAAATTCCGGGCCATCGACCGCGAGAACAAGCGCGCCGAGCGCGAGGCCCGAAAAGAGGCGAAGCGGAAGGAAAAAGAGGCCCGAAAGGCCGAGAAAAAGTCCGGAAAAGGGAATTAGCCGGAAAATTCTGTGAATTTTCCGGCCTTCCAAACCCGGTGTTTGCCCGATCAGCGCATCTCCGCTTCAATCTGCCTGGCGAAATCCACAAAGAAATCCAGCGCTTCGGGGTTGTGCATGGCATCGGGATTAGCCGCCTGGTGGACTGCCCGACCCAGCAGGATCTTTTTCACCGGGGCTTCCAGCTTCTTCCCGCTGATGGTATAGGGAATATCCTGTACCTCAATGATCGCGTCGGGTACGTGGCGGGGGGTGTATTCGCTGCGCAGGGTCCTTTTGATCTGATCCTTCACCTCTTCGCTGAGCACCGCTCCCTCCTGCATGAGCACGAAGAGCGGCATGTAGTGCCGGCCGTTTGGCAGTTCCAGATTGATGATGAGCCCGTCCTTCACGGCATCCACCTTGTGCAGGGCGCGGTAGATCTCGGCTGTACCGATCCGAATGCCCTGCCGGTTGAGGGTGGCGTCGGAGCGCCCCAGGATGCGCAAGGTGCCAGCTTCGCTGATGCGCACCCAATCCCCGTGCCGCCAGATGTGGGGATAGTGCTCGAAATAACTGCTTCGGTAGCGCTGCTTGTCGGGATCGTTCCAGAAGAATACGGGCATGCTGGGCATCGGCTGGGGGGTCACCACCTCCCCCACTTCGCCGACCAAGGGATCCT
>JAJDFU010000329.1 GCA_020528935.1 Saprospiraceae bacterium
GGATTATCCAGCGCTTCGGCTTGCAGCATGGCGTATTGGTAGCGCGCATCGGCATTGGTCTTGTCGCGTTTGATGGCGCGTTTGCGGTATTTGGCAGCCAGGCGCTTTTGTTCCGGAAAGTGGTTGGACAGCAGGATCCCGAGGCGGTAGTACAGGTTGGGGTAGTTTTTGGAGTACTGCAGTACGCGTTCGTAGTCGGCCAGGGCCTGCGTGTAGTCTTCCTGATGTTCGGCCAGTTCGCCCCGAAGGAACAGCGCATCCAGGTGCCCGGCATCTGCATCCAGGAGCTGGTCCAGGGTGTCCCGGGCGGCTGCTACGTTCTTCCGGTGGCGCATCTGCAGGATGGCCGTCTGAAAGAGGACCTCCGGATGGTCGGGAAATATTCGCCGTTTGTCCTCGATCAGCTCCAGGGCCTCGTCCGGCTGGTTTCCTTCCAGGAGTTCCCGTACTTCCTCCAGCGTCTCTTCCACCTTCGGCGGCTCTTGCTCGGCTGCCGGTTCTTCCCGGGCCGGAGGCTCCGGCTCGGGCGATCCTTCGAATTCGAACCGGAGGCCATTGGAGCGCTCCTCCTTTTCGGAAGCGGACTCTTCTGCAGCATCCGCTTCTTTTTCAATCGCATCGCTGTCGCTCACCTCCTGCGGACCCGGCCGTCCTTTCACGCGCTCCCAGGGCTTTTCAATGATTCGTTTGAGATTGTTCTTTCCTTCAAACTGCTCCAGAGGCTCCTGTTCAGCTTCCGGTTCCTCTTCCTCGGTCGCTTCATCCCTGGTGAGCGCTTCTTCGGGCTCCTCTTCCATGGGAAGCTCCACGGACGAACCCGAAGCTGGCATGCTTGCACTGCTGGCTTTGAGCTTGCTCCAGGCCGCTTCGTCCTGGAGGAAAGAAAACAGGCGCTCGAAGTGATTGGCCTGAAAGTCTTCCCAGGTTACGAAATCCATCTGCCGGAGCAGCCGCAGAAATTCGCCGATCTCTCCGGAGATGCTGCGCACTACGCGCAGGTGTGCCTCCAGGGAAGCTTCGTCCAGATCCTTGAGCTGGCGTTTCTGCCGGCGCAGGTCCAGGTATTGCTCCTGCCAGTAATTGATGTATTGAATGATATCGCTGACCCGCTCAAACCGGGTGGGTACTATTTCATCCGAATCGCCTTTGCTCTTGCCGTCTACGATGACTGGAAGGATCTGCCCGGCCTTGCGCTGAAGCAGGCCCAGAGCTCCTTCCATGCACTGTGGGGATTTGAGGAAGTTGTCGCTGATGAGCAGGACAATGGGTTCGCTCCGGTCGGCCAGCCGCTCGCTCAGGCTGGAGGCCTTTCGATCGGAGGTGTTGTATTCGTGTTGGGCGCGATATCCGGCCAGCTTGAGGTACTCGTCCAGTTGGTCGGCAGTGGCTACATTGTCAATGCAGTACGCTAGCGTAATCGTTTGCATGGGTTGAACGGGTTCAGGTAAAGAGGAATAGGGAAAGTTACAGTTCTTTATCGGCTTCTCGGAATAGTTGCGTTACAATTTCGTGGAAGGCGGCTGAAAATTCAGCGTATTGATCGGTGGCCGGCCCGGAAAAACCGGAATGGATATGCCGGATGCGGTTATCACCATCCAGGATGAGCAGGGTAGGGAAGGCCCTGACCTCGTCCAGCATGGGAAAGGCACGACTGGCTTCGGCCTTGGAAGCTTTGCCCCCGAGCGCAATGGGATAAGGCAGCTCCAGATTCTCGCGATAGCGCTGCAGCTGTTCCATGGCGCGTATGGAATCCGGATAGCGCTCAAAGGCTACCCCCAGGACCGAATTGGACAGTTCGGGATGTTCGGCCAGATAATCGCGCAGAAAGCGGGTTTCGTCCAGGCAGTTGGGGCACCAGGTACCCAGGATCTGGATGAGCTTGACGGGGCCGTCCAGGTCGGCAGGGCCCAGAGAGCGCCCGTCCGGGGCGGGAAAGCGCAGGGCGGCCAATTCTCCGCCCTCCCTGGCCGAAGTGCGTCGAAACGGATCGGACAATTCAATACCTTCATTGCGACGGGCTTCCCAGAGGGTTTTGTAGTGGGTGCCGGAGCGGTATACCCCCAGCAGGCTGCTGTCCGGCAGGATCTTCGCCTCGAAGAGGTAGGCATGAGTGCCGTCGAAGCAGGACAGGTAGAGCTTGTCGGCCTGGACGGTACCCTCCAGAAAGCGGTAGTCGCTGGTTTCGGTGCGAAACGTGCCCCGCAAGTCGTTTCCGTCCTGTTCGAATTCGCCTATGGCGGTTTCGGTTTCTTCCTTGTCCAGGCCGAAGGTCACCTCCCAGCGGCCGCTTACGTCCATGATGGGTTCTTTGCGCAAGCGCGTAAAGCGGTGGTCTTCCCCAAAGCGCGCCGTAAGCGGAATCTCGTAATCGTCCCCCCGGCTGGGGTCCACCCACCGGCCGTTGATCACGTTCTCCTCGAATTCGCCTTCGATGTAGGTGCCGTAAGCCGGAAAGGTGATGATCAGCGTGTCGCGGGCCGTGGAGCGGTCGAGCCCCATTACGATGTCGTCCACGCGAATGCGCTCTTCTCCGTTGATAAATTCGAGGTAAAAGGTCGTATCGTCGGTGTAGACCACCTCGAAGTTGAAGGGCAACTCGCCCCGGGTGACCTCCTGAAAGCGCATTTCCACGCCTTCTTCCAGTTGCTTGGTTTTACCGGGCAGGTTTTCCAGCAGCAGTTCGCCCCGCCAGGGGCCCGGCGGCAGCCCGGTGAAGGTATTGTCGATCTGAATACAGGCTGTGGCGCCCATTCCCAAGACCAACAGCAAGGCTGTTTTCAGCTGATGCATAACACGAAATTAAAAGATAAAAAGGGGGGATTAACTGGGGTTCGCTGAGGGTACGGGTTGTAACTCACCCTCGGATTTGGCGATCACGCTGGACACGGTCGCATCACCTGTAACGTTAACAACGGTGCGTATCATATCCAAAATGCGATCTACCGGAAAAATAATTGCGATCCAGGCCGGATTCAGGCCCACCGATTGCAGCACGATCACCAGCATGACCAGGCCGGCACTGGGCACGGCCGCCGATCCTATGGAAGCCAGGGTTGCCGTGAGCACAATGGTGAGCTGTTGGGAAAAATTGAGATCCACCAGGTGCATTTGTGCCAGGAAGACGACCGCAATCGCCTGATAGAGGCTGGTGCCATCCATGTTGACCGTGGCCCCGATGGGAAGGACGAAGTTGGTAACATTTTTGGAAACGCCCAGGTTGGCACTCACCCACTCCATGGTCACCGGAAGGGACGCGGAGCAGGAGCTGGGCATTCAGGACCGGAATTACGCAGGACGTAGTACAACGAACAACCGCGAACACGCTTAATCGCACACCATACGGTAGTACACAGACGGAAAAGACCACA
>JAJDFU010000202.1:0-421 GCA_020528935.1 Saprospiraceae bacterium
CCCAGGCGCGGGGAGTGGGCGCAGGGCGACTTTCGGCTTGGGCCGGAGCAATACGAGGTTTTGCGGGGCAGGGAGGTGGCCGTCTGGTAGTAGGCAGCCCCCCGGCTTCGGCATTCGCCCCACACCAGATTGGCCAGGAACCCCAGTGCGCGCCAGCGAGATGGCCGGGCCAGCCCTTTGCTCTTTCGGAGGGTGTCCGCATCGGGTGGGTCCAGAAAAAAACGATGGCGTTCGGGATTGGCCAAGGCAGCGGGGATTTTGATTCTAGGCGGGCACTTCAGGCATCCTCCTCCTGAAGAATGCCCAGGGACGCCATCGCGCGTGCGGAAGCCGTCGGTTCGGCGCTCTTTTGGTTTAAGCGGTCGCCGTTGGCTACGCATTTTCAGTCCACCTACCCACTTACCTTAAACGCATCACCCCT
>JAJDFU010000202.1:431-3366 GCA_020528935.1 Saprospiraceae bacterium
TTGTAATTGTCGTCCACTTTTTCGAGTTCGTGTACATCCACGTAACTGCGCAGTATGCGGTTTACGACAAAGCGCCTGGTGTACCCGTACCCTTTTTCCAGATATACCGCACCCACCAGCGCCTCTACGGCATTGCCCAACATAGAACGGCTGAGGCGCGTGTTGTTGAGCTCCTCCAGCAGTACATCCAGTCCCATGCGGTCGCCGATGCGGTTGAGCGCCTTTCGCTTGACGATCTTGGAGCGCATTTTGGTCAGAAAACCTTCGTCGCTGTTGGGATACTTTTTGAACAGATACTCCGCCACTATGGTGCCCAGTATGGCGTCGCCCAGGTATTCCAGGCGCTCGTTGTTCTGCAGGGCGTAGCTTCGCTCCGAGCTGTTGGATTTGTGGGAAAAAGCGAGGATGTAGAGGGAGAGGTT
Source organism: Saprospiraceae bacterium (assembly GCA_020528935.1). Taxonomy (GTDB): domain Bacteria; phylum Bacteroidota; class Bacteroidia; order Chitinophagales; family Saprospiraceae; genus JAJDFU01. Next base: position 854 of record JAJDFU010000202.1, read on the forward strand.
AGCCGGCGTAAACCCCAGCACACTGCGCAGGCGCCGGGCAATGTGCTTGTCCGGAGACAGGTATCGATTATACAAACGAAAAAGCTGACGCAAGAGCGATCCCATTAAGGTCATGCAAAAAAAGGACTGCCCTCATGGGGCGCGCTATACGTTACATTCTATATACGGCCTGCAAAGTAAGAAGACCTTCGGTACTTTTTGAAGTATTTGCGAAGGATTCCCGCGGAACTCGCGCTGCGGATTCAGTCTTTGTAGGCTCTAAAGATAACGGATGAATTGTGCCCGCCAAAACCGAACGTATTGCTCAGCACGTTCCGCAGCGGTCGCTCCTGTGCGTGATTGAAGGTAAAGTTCAAGCGGGGATCCAGGTCGGGATCATCCGTGAAATGGTTGATGGTAGGGGGAACGAACTGGTGTTTGAGCGCGACCACCCCGGCGATGGCCTCGATGGCCCCGGCTGCCCCCAGCAAATGCCCCGTCATGGATTTGGTGGAGCTGATATTGAGGGCATAGGCATGTTCGCCAAAAACCTGCTGAATGGCTTTCACCTCGGCCACATCCCCCAGGGAGGTAGAGGTGCCGTGCACATTCACGTAGTCGATAGCTTCGGGTTTCAGGCCGGCATCCCGAATGGCGTTTTCCATCACTTTTTTCGCTCCCAGGCCTTCGGGATGGGGCGCGGTAATGTGATAGGCATCGGCCGTAGCGGCGCCACCGGCCAATTCGGCATAAATGGATGCGTTGCGCTTGCGGGCGTGTTCCAGTTCCTCCAGGATGAGCGCGCCGGCACCCTCCCCCAGTACGAAGCCGTCGCGATCCGAATCAAAGGGACGCGAGGCGGTGGCGGGGTCCTCGTTGCGGGTAGAGAGGGCTTTCATGGCGTTGAATCCCCCTACACCGGTAGAGGTAATAGCCGCTTCCGACCCGCCGGCAATCACGACATCCTGCTTGCCTGACCGTATGCTCTCCAGGGCATCGAGCAGGGCATGCGAGGAAGAGGCGCAGGCCGAAACCGTGGCGTAGTTGACCCCCCGGAAGCCGTATGCCATGGAAATATGCCCCGCCGCAATATCGATGATCATGCGGGGGATGAGAAAAGGGCTGTACCGCGGCGTTCCATCCCCCTCCAGAAACTGCTTGATCTCGTTTTCCAGGGTCTGTAGTCCGCCTATACCGGAAGCCCAGATCACGCCGGCCCGGTCGAGGTCCAATTGGTCGAGCTGGTCGGCCAGCCCGGCATCGCGCATGGCCTCTGCGGCCGCTACCAGGGCAAACTGCGAAAAGCGGTCCAATCGCCGCGCCTCGCGCCGGTCCAGGTGCGCCATGGGATCAAACCCCTTGACCTCGCAGGCAAATTGCGTCTTGAACCTGGAGGCGTCGAAATGCGTGATGGGCCCGCCTCCGCTCTTTCCTGCCTTCAGGGCTTCTACATAGGCCGGCACCGTATTTCCGATGGGCGTAAGTGCTCCGAGACCGGTGACAACTACCCGTTTCATGACGTGCAGGGAATTTGTGGAAAAAAGAGAGAGGAATAAGTACGGAAAAACCACAAACCGTGGAACAGAGCTCCCGATTTGTGGTTTTGGCGAATATTCCGAAGCGTTTTAGCTCTGCTGAGCTTGCTTCTCCAGATATTCTACTGCTTGACCCACCGTTTGAATGTTTTCCGCTTCTTCGTCCGGAATGGAAATGTCAAATTCCTTCTCGAACTCCATGATGAGCTCTACGGTGTCCAGCGAGTCAGCACCAAGATCATTGATAAAGCTGGCTTCCGGAGTCACTTCGGATTCGTCCACGCCGAGTTTGTCCACAATGATCTTGCTTACTCTATCAGCTATGCTAGACATAAGATTCGCTTTAGTAGGTTTAACGAATGCAAGCGCAAATGTAAACTTTCTCCCCATGAAGGACCAAGGTTTTGTCTTTTTTTTGCAATCCGCGGCTCCCGCCCGGGGGGTCACGGCCCGAACGGCATCCCGGAGAGGGGATCTCCAGCTCCAGATGCTTTTGCCTTCCAGTCCTTTTGAAAGTATGCGCAGAACCCTGTACTTTTAAGCACAATTATTGTACGAGCTACACTATCTTTTTGCCATGTTCATCGCCCTACCGGATTGCAGTCCGTTCACCTTCGCCAATGCCCTTTCCCCATGCAGATTGTAGATCATCAAAATACCAAGATCGTGGCCACGGTAGGCCCGGCATCCAACAGCTACAACAGCCTGCTGGAGCTGGTCAAGGCCGGCGTGGATGTTTTCCGGCTCAATTTCTCGCACGGCACCCACGAAGATCACCAGGAAGTGATCAACCACATCACCTACATCAACGACAAATACGGGCTTCACATCGGCATTCTCGCCGATCTTCAGGGGCCTAAATTGCGGGTGGGAAAGATGGCCAAGGACGGCCTGGAAGTGCGCGAAGGCGATGTGCCCCACTTTGTAAACACCAACTGCGAAGGCGGCAGAGAGCAGGGGAAAATGAATTAAGAACAGATTAACCCCAATGTTAGCGGG
>JAJDFU010000380.1 GCA_020528935.1 Saprospiraceae bacterium
TCCAGGGACTGTTCCCAGAAATAACTCAGCAGGCGTTGCCAAAAGGGGGCGCGCATGGTTAGTCGTTGGGTTCCCAGCTGCGGTATTGGGCCGTATCCTCGAACACCCGCAGCAGCACGAGCCGGTCGGGAATATCCAGTTCTTTGCCGCGGCGGGCCATCACGCGCTCCATGGTCTGGAAGGCCTTGTCGGTGCGATAGGTCTGAAAGCCGCCGGGGCCGCCCCAGCTGAAGGAGGGAATGAAGTTGCGCGGGAAGCCGTCGCCGAATACATTGGCCGAGATGCCCACCACCGTGCCGGTATTGAACATGGTGTTGATGCCGCACTTGGAGTGGTCGCCCATGAACAGGCCGCAGAACTGCTGCCCCGTCTTTCGGAAGCCCTTGTCCACATAGCTCCACAGCTTCACCTCGTCGTAGTTGTTCTTGAGGTTGCTGCAGTTGGTGTCAGCCCCCAGGTTGCACCACTCGCCGATGACCGAATCGCCGAGGTAGCCGTCGTGAGCCTTGTTGGCATAGCCCTGGAAGACCGTACTGCTCACTTCGCCACCCACCTTGCAGACCGGCCCGATGGTCGTGCCGCCGTAGATCTTGGCCCCCATCTTCACGGTAGATCGTTCGCAAAGCGCCAGCGGGCCGCGCAAGAGGGCACCTTCCATGACGTGGGCCTCTCGGCCGATATAGATGGGGCCGTTCTCGGCATTGAGCGTACTGCACTCTACCCGTGCACCGGGCTCCACGAACACGTTTTCCCGTGCAATGACCTGGTTGGTATGGCTCAACACTTGCGACGAGCGTCCCTTGGTGAGCAGCTCCACATCGTCCTGAATAGCGCGGGCATTGTGCGCGAAGAGATCCCACAGGCGGTTGATCTTGAGGTAGTCGGTGCCCTCCAGATCGAAGCCCTTGAGCTCGTCGAAGTCTTCATCCTCGATGAGCCGGCGGATCTGCTCGCCGTCCAGCTTGGCCGCGATCAGCTCGCCGTCCTGCAGAAGAGCCTCGTTGGATTCCATTTGACGGATCAGGGTACACAGCTGAGGGGAAGGCAAGGCCGATCCATTGATGAGGATGTTGGAATCGCTGTAATCGATGGGATACGTTTCCGCCAGGTAATCCTGCGTGATGAAGGCCACCTCCGCCTCGGGAAACCAATGCGCCCACTTCTCGCGGATGCGCAACACCCCCAAACGCAACTCACATACCGGTTTGAGGTAGGTGAAGGGAAGAAGGTGATCCCGGGTCTCGTCGTCAAAGAGGATCAGGTGCATGATGCTGATTTAGGCTAAAAAAAAGTCCCAATCGACGGACCGACAGGGACTTTTCGACGGCTTGCGTCAGGATACATCCGATTACTTCTCCTCTTTTTTGGCAAACTTGGATTTGGAGAATTTCTTGTTGAACTTGTCGATCCGGCCGGCCGAATCCACAAATTTCATCTTGCCCGTAAAGAAGGGGTGGCTGTAGCTGGAGATCTCCAGCTTGACCAGGGGGTATTCCTCGCCGTCTTCCCAGGTGATGGTATCGCGGGAAGGCGCACAGGAGCGGGCCAGAAAGGCATCGCCCGAGGAGAAATCCTTGAACACGACCAGGCGGTAATTATCGGGATGAATATCTTTTTTCATGAGCTGAAACTTCTGCGTTCCGAAATAGATTGCAAAAGTAGTTCATTTTTCCCATTTGGGAAAGTGCGGTGAAATTTCTTCACTTTTGGATGATCGCGTTCGGAGGAAGCGAATGGGGAGCGTATGACAGAAGTCATTCCGTTTGGCCCTGAGGCACTAACCCGAATTATTCACGGATTACCGTGAATAATGACGATAAGAATTGAACTGCATTATTCGTAATGGTTTGATTTACAAAATTTTGCAATTCGTCAGCCCTTTGGGCGGAAAATTCGGTGAATTTTCCGGGCTAAAAACCGCTGCACAGAAATCAGGCAAGCCGATGTGGTACAGGCAAAAAAGCGCTTCGCGCATCCCCTATCCCCGTGCGTGCACGGTAAAACCCGCTTGACATGGAATTTCCCCACGGACTGAAGCGCACCGCCGCCATGGTGATCCTGCAGCACGAGCAGGCGTTTCTCTTGCTGCAACGGGCCAAATCGCCCAATCGCGGCCTGTATGTACCGGTGGGCGGCAAGGTGGATCCCTACGAAGCACCGGCTGCGGCGGCCAGGCGCGAGGCCGAGGAAGAAACCGGCATCCGCCTCCGCCCGGAGCAGCTCCGCTTTTGCGGCATCCTGATCGAAACCTCCCCCACGGCCTACAACTGGACCTGCCACATCTACCGGGCGCAGGTGCCCCGCCTGCAGCCACCCCCTTTCGAGGAGGGTGAGCTGCACTGGATCTCCTTCGAGGAGCTGGACCAGCTACCGACCCCGCCTACCGACTGGTGGGTGTACCAGTACGTGCGCAGGGAGCAGCCCTTCGTATTCAGTGCGCTCTATGACGAAAACCTGCAGATCCTGTCCATGGAAGAGGAGATCGGCGGCCGTGCGCTGAAAACCGGCGGCGGCTTTGCCCGGCCCTGACTTTTACACCCCTGCTTTTATCCCTATTTTGGTACTTCAACAACCCATGCGATCCATGCGATATCTGCTACCTGTTATGCTGCTGTCTGGTCTTTTGCTTTCCTCCTGCGTCAGCAAAAAGAAATTCACCGCCCTGGAGCACGAGCGGGACGAATACCGGGCATCCATGGCCCAGAAAGAGGACTACCTCCTGCGCACCCAGGAGGAACTGGCCGAAGCCCAGCGCCAGCTCGCTCAGCGCGACACTGAGCTGGCCAAGGCCCTGGCCCGCGAGGAGGCCTTGCAAGGGCGGCTGGAATACATGGAACTGGCCAATACCAACCTGCTGGACCGCATGCGCGAGTTGTCGATGGTGAGCCAGAGCGGAGCCGAAAGCATCAAGCAATCGCTGGAGGTGATGGACAAACAGAGCAACTACATCCAGGAGTTGCAGGGCAAGATCCAGGAAAAGGACTCCCTCAATCTGGTGCTGGTCATGAACCTCAAGCGCTCCCTGGCCGATGTGAACGACGAGGACGTACAGATCGAAGTGAAGGGCAGCAAGGTCTTTGTCTCCCTGTCCGACAAGATGCTCTACCGCTCGGGCAGCGCCGAGATCCAGCCGGCCGCCCTCAACGTGCTGGGCAAAGTGGCCCGCATCATCAAGGACCACCAGGACCTGGATGTACTGGTAGAAGGCCATACCGACAATGTGCCGATCAAGACCGGCTGCCTGGCTGACAACTGGGACCTGAGCACCAAGCGCGCCACTGCCGTAGTGCGGGTCATGCAGTGGCGCTACGGTGTGGCTCCCGCCCGCCTCACAGCCGCCGGGCGCTCCGAATACGTGCCCAA
>JAJDFU010000408.1 GCA_020528935.1 Saprospiraceae bacterium
CTGCTCGGGGGCAGGTGGACAACGCCCAGGCCGGAGTAGAGGCTGCCCGGGAAGCGTTCAAGCTCATCCGAAGAAAATACGAGCAGGGCCAGGCCAACCAGGTAGCATATACCGAAGCCCGGACCCGCCTTACGAATGCCGGCCGGCAACTGATCATCACCAAATACGATTACCAAATCCAGATAGCCGGGCTGGAGCGCGCCACCGCCTCTTATCCGCTTCCCTGAAAACTCAAGCCAAGTATGAAATACGTCATTTTCTCTGCCCTGCTCGCCCTGGCCTGGGCCTGTTCGCCCAGCAATGCCAACGAGGTCGACTCCCAAAATGAGGAGGTGAAAAGCGTGCAAACCGTTGCCGCCGAGCGCGCGCAGGACCGCCATACCGTCTTTGCGACCGGCCAATTGTCGGCCAAGGAAGAGGCCAATCTCAGCTTCAAGACCGGCGGTATCATTCAGCGCATCCTGGTGCAGGAGGGGCAGCGCGTGCGCAAGGGGCAGCTTCTGGCCGAGCTGGACCTGGATGAGATCCGCGCCCAGGCCCAGCAGTCTCGCCTGGGCGAGAAGCAGGCCGAAATACAGCTCAACAACGCCCGACTGGCTTACGAGAAAGCCCAGCGCGACTTCGAGAATACCAAAGGCCTGTACGAGGATAGCGTGGCTACCGAAGAGCAGTACAAGGACGCCCTCACCCTGCTCAACAACACCAAAAATCAGGTAGAAGCCGCCGAAGCAGCCCTGGCCTTTGCCGGACAGAGTACGCAGGTAGCCGACTTCAATCTGCGCTACTCCCGCATCACGGCCCCCAGCGACGGGATCATCCTGCGCAAACTGGCCGAAGTGAACGAACTGGCCGGGCCCGGCAAAGCGGTCTTCCTCTTTGGCTCGCGCGAAAAAGCCCAGGTGGTGCGCGTGAACATCACGGATAAGGACATCATCTACCTGAACCTGGGCGACTCGGCCGAGGTGCGTTTCGATGCCTACCCCGACCAGGTATTCCGGGGGGTTGTGCGCGAGATCGCCAGCAAGGCCGATCCCTACACCAACACCTTCGAGGTGGAGGTGGAAGTCTTCCCCGTCGGGCGGAGGCTCTTCTCCGGCTTCATCGGGCAGGTGCGCATCCTCACCGACCGGTCCCGCGAAGTGACTCGCATTCCCGTGGGTGCCCTCATCAGCGCCGACGGCGAACAGGGCCTGGTGTACGTGGAAAAGAACGGCCGGGTGCAAAAGCGGCCCGTCCGCATCTTGCGGCTGGCTGGAGCGTATCTGCTCATACGCGAGGGGCTGCAGCCCGGCGAATCCGTGGTGGTCAGGGGCGGCAGCTACCTGGAAGACAACGATTCCATTTTCATCGGCCAGCAATGAGCAGCGCGATACCAGATGCCGGTCGCCGTACTGCCCTGCAGCAGGGCGGTGCGGTCCGAAAGGGCGCAGCCCGCCGGTCTAGACGACCTGCAGCGAATTCCGGGTTTCAACTTCTGACTCCAACATCCAGCGCATATGAACATCTCCAAACTTGCCATCAGCAACTATCCCTTCACGCTCACGGCTTTTGCCCTGTTGCTTTTTCTGGGCATCACGTCCTTTCTGAGCATGCCGCGGCGCGAAGATCCCGCCCTGAAGATTCCCAATTCCTTCGTCGTGGCGGTTTATCCCGGCGCCAGCCCCAAGGATATCGAAAGCCAGGTGGTGGATCCCCTTGAAGAGGCCATCAACGAACTGGACGAGATCAAGGAGGTGAATACGACCATCCGCGACGGCGTGGCCGTGATCGAGGTGGAATTCGTCTTTGGCGAGGATCCGGACGACAAATACGACGAACTGCAGCGCCAGATCACCAACACCCGCGACGAACTGCCCGACGGCCTCTACCAGCTGGATGTGCGCAAGGTCTCGACCAGTACGGTCACCATCATGCAACTGGCGCTGGTGTCCGAGGCGGTGGAATACGCCGGCCTCAAGCGCGATGCCGAGCGCCTGAAGCGGGAGGTGGAAAGGGTGGATGGCGTGCGCAAGGTGGAGATCGAAGCCTATCCCGAACAGGAGGTGCGCATCGCCCTGAATCCCGTTCTCATGCAGGAAATGGGCATCTCGATCGGCGATGTGGAGCAGGCCGTGCAGAGCAACAACGCCAATATTCCCGGCGGGGCGATAAAGGTGTCCAACAAGCTGTTCAACATCAAGACCTCCGGCTCCTACGAGGCCCTGGAGGAAATTCGAAACACGGTGGTCGGCGTCTTTCAGGGCAATATCATCTATCTGAAGAACATTGCCCGGGTGTTCTTTGCCTACGAGGACGACCGCTGGATCGCCCGCTTCAATCAGCAGCCCTGCCTGTACGTCAACATCCAGCAGAAGGACGATACCAACATCTTTGATGTGACCCATCCCATCCACGGCATACTGGATCGTTTCCCCTTCAGTGAGGGCGTGGAGCTGGCGGTTGTCTTCGATCAGTCGGAGGGCGTGCGCGAGCGGGTCAACGGCTTTCTGCTCAACCTCGTGCAGGGCATCGTGCTGGTGGGGCTCATCATTTTCCTGGGGCTGGGCGTGCGCTCGGCTTCCATCGTGATGCTGGCCATTCCAGCTTCCATTCTCATCGGCCTGTTGTTGGTGGACCAGGGCGGCTTTGCCCTGCAGCAGATGTCTATCGCCGGCCTGGTGGTAGCCCTGGGCCTGCTGGTGGACAACTCCATCGCCATAACCGAAAACATAGAGCGATATATCGCGCAGGGGCTTTCGCCCAGGGCGGCTGCCATTGAAGGGGCCGAGCAGCTCAAGGCGCCCATCATCAGCGCCACCCTGACGACGGTGCTGGCCTTCGTACCCATCATGCTCATGCCCGACACCACCGGGGCATTCATCAAGGCCCTTCCTATTACGGTGGTGGCCACCCTGCTGGCCTCCCTGGTGTTGGCGCTTACCCTCACGCCTTTCCTGGCCAGCCGGTTTCTAAAAAAACAGGAGCCCGGAACGGTCGCTAAGCGGCCCTGGCTGCTGCGGCAGATGCGGCGCTTCATCGAGGGGCCTTACCGGCGCGGACTGGATTGGGCGTTCCGGCACAAGTATTTGGTTATCGGCCTGGCCGCAGCCAGTTTGCTGGCTGCGCTGGCGCTCTTCCCGCTGGTGGGCGTGGCTTTTTTCCCGAAGGCCGAAACACCGCAGTTTCGCATTACCGTGACCCTGCCCAACGGCAGCAACCTGGAAGCCCCCGATGAGGTGATGCAGTACGTGGAAGGGGTGCTGAATACGCGCCAGGAGGTGAAGGCTTACGCCGTGAAAGTGGGGCGCGGGCACCCCGGCACCTAAACCAACGTGCCACCACCCAAATATTCCAACAAACACCGCAGAGTGGTAGTCCAG
>JAJDFU010000480.1 GCA_020528935.1 Saprospiraceae bacterium
GGCTAAACCGGACTTCCGCTATTGTTCCTTCTTGATCCATCCCCATGGCCATGGCGCATTCTGTTATCGACCTCAGCCGGCAACTCAAAGACCGGGCCCGCGAATTGGGCTTTGCTTTCACAGGCATTGCCCGGGCTGCGTTTATGGAGGAGGAGGCTCGCCGGTTGGAGAGCTGGCTGGAAGGTGGGCGCCACGGCCGCATGAGTTATATGGAGCGCTATTTCGACAAGCGGGTCGATCCCACCAAACTGGTGCCCGGCGCGAAATCGGTGGTGAGCCTGATGTACAATTACCACAATCCCGAAAAACAGCGCGATCCGCAGGCGCCCAAAATCTCCCAGTACGCCTACGGCAAGGATTACCACTACCTGCTGAAGCCCAAGCTCAAGACCTTGCTGCAGGAGCTGCAGCACATGGCGGGCGAGGTGAACGGGCGGGTATTCGTGGATTCCGCTCCCGTGCTCGAGCGGGACTGGGCCCGCCGCAGCGGCCTGGGCTGGGTAGGCAAGAACACCCTGCTCATCCATCCGCGGGCCGGCTCCTACTTTTTCCTGGCCGAGCTCATCATCGACCTGGAGCTGGCCTACGACGCCCCCATCAAAGACTACTGCGGCACCTGTACCCGATGCATTGAGGCCTGCCCGACCGATGCCATCTCTCCACAGGGCTATGTGCTGGATGCCAGCAGGTGCATTTCTTACCTCACCATCGAACTGAAAACGGCCATCCCGGAAGCCTTTGCCGGGAAAATGGACAACTGGATGTTTGGCTGCGATATCTGCCAGGAGGTTTGTCCCTGGAACCGCTTTGCCCGCCGCCACGAAGAACCGGCCTTCGCCCCCCCACCCGAACTGCTGGATATGCGTCGCCACGAATGGGAAGAGCTCACTGAAGAGGTTTTCCGGAAGGTGTTTCGCGGTTCGGCCGTCAAACGCGCAAAATACAAGGGGCTCATGCGCAACATTCGGTTTCTGAAAGGGCGCGAAACCCGGTCGAACGATTGAGCCGCCGAAAAAAATGCCCAATCACCGACAAAAGCCCACAAGTTGCGCCCACTATGTAAGCGATTGTGCAAAGTGCTGCTTTGTAATCCGTTTGTAAAGGCCCGCATAAAACCTCTGGCGCCCAAATTCGTTTCACTGATGAAGATTGCAGAACATTTATCACAAAAAGTCCGAACGGATGAAACGACTACTTTTGATTTTTACAGGAATGACCCTTCTGGCAGGCACCAGCTTGCTCACCGTGTCGTGTAATGACGACGACGATGACAATGAGCCGCAGATTGTCAACATTGTAGAAACTGCTCAAAACAATCCGGACCTCAGCACGCTGGTCGAAGCACTGGTAGCTGCCGGCCTGGATGACGATCTGGCCACCCAGGGCCCATTCACTGTATTTGCCCCCACCAACGCGGCCTTTGCTCAGTTCTTGACCGACAACGGTTTCAACAGCTTAGACGAAGTGCCCGTAGACGTACTGACTGATGTGCTGCTCAACCATGTACTGGGCGGCATTGAGGTGCCTTCTGCCGACATCGATGAGAACGGCGTGTACGCCAGCACCCTCCTGCCCACCGAATTCGACGGTACGGCTTTCGTGAGCCTTTTCGCCCGTCTGGATGGCGGCGATGTGGTGATCAACGGCGGCCCGGCAGTAACTACAGCCGATGTGGAAGCCACCAATGGCACCATCCATATCGTGAATGGCGTGATCAACATTCCCACGGTCGTGGATTTTGCCACCTCCAGTCCGGGACTGACCAGCCTGGTAGCCGCTCTTACGCGCGGCGACCTGCCCACAGACTTCGTGGATGTGCTGACCATGGAAGGTCCGTACACGGTTTTTGCCCCCACCAACCAAGCGTTCCAGGATCTGCTGGATTCCAATCCCGATTGGGATGAGCTGGGCGATATCAATGCCGCCACCCTTGACGCCGTACTGAAGTACCACGTTACCGATGCCGGCAACGTGCGCTCCACCGGCCTGACGGACAATATGATGGTGGAAACCCTGCTGGAAAACTCGTCCTTTACCATCGACCTCGAGGACCCGAACCAGCCGGCCATTGACGACGGACAGGGCAATAATGTGGATATCACCTTTACGGATATCCAGGCTGCAAACGGCGTGGTACATGTGATCAACGGCGTGCTGCTGCCCGCACCCTAGAAACACTCCTGAGCTCCGGTTTCGGCCGGAGCTCTCTTCTTCCCCCCTTCCCCTTCATCCACCTGGTATTTTCTCAATAAATCCATATTTACCATGAAATCTTTACGCTTTTCTACCCTTTTCCTGCTCCTGGCAGGGCTGGGAACTCTGTTTTCCTGTACCAAGGATACCGCACTGACGGAGGAAGAAAACCTGAATCCGAGAAACGTAACTTCCATTACCATCCCCGGAGGCGATGACTTTCCCGGCGGCCCGGCTGGCGGAACCACCATCGTGGACCTGGCGATCGCGACGCCCGATCTCGCCACCCTGGTGGATGCTGTAGTGCGCGCCGATCTGGTCGGACTGCTGTCTTCCGAAGGCCCCTTTACGGTTTTCGCCCCGACCAATGATGCCTTCGCCCAGTTTCTGGCCGACAACGGCTTCAGCAGCCTGGACGACGTTCCGGTGGACGTACTCACCACGGTGCTAGCCACACACGTGCTGGCCGGCGAATTCTTTGCCGCAGACCTCAACAACGGCTACTTCAACACCCTGGCCGACGGAGCCGGTCTCAGCAACAAGCTGGACATTTACATCAATACCGACAACGGCGTAGTCATCAACGGCGGCCCGTCCGTCATTGCAGCCGACGTGGATGCCAGCAACGGCGTGGTTCACGTCATCGACCAGGTGATCAACCCCTCCGACCTGATCGCCCTGGCAGCCGGCAACCCGGAATTCAGCTCCCTGGTCGCCGCACTCACCCGCCCGGACCTGAGCATTGATTTTGTTGATGTGCTCAGCGGCAGCGGCCCCTGCACTGTACTGGCCCCCACCAACGACGCCTTCCAGGATCTGCTGGACAGCAATCCGGCCTGGAACGACCTCAATGACATCCCGGCCGACCTGCTGGAAGCCGTGCTGCTGTATCACGTGAGCACACAGGGCAACCTGACGAGCAACTTTTTCCTGCGCCGCCCGGTAGTGAACACCCTGCTCGACGGCCAGACCTACCAGCCCAGCGTCAGCTTTGGCGGCGGCCTCACCATCAACATCCAGGCCAACTCCAACAGCGCTACGGTCATCGCTGCCGATGTGCAGGGCATAAACGGCGTGGCCCACGCCATTGATGCCGTGATCCTGCCTTAACCCGGAAAATTCACCGAATTTTCCGCCCGAAGGGCTGACGAATTGCAAAAT
>JAJDFU010000599.1 GCA_020528935.1 Saprospiraceae bacterium
TATCGGTCAGACTGGTTTTTGCGATCCTGCAAAATAAAAGAGTTAGAGGGGTTGCCAATCCGGAGAAAGCGCGTTATTTTTGCACCGCTCTGAAAAGAAGGGCGACTTTTCACACCATGGGGATATAGCTCAGCTGGCTAGAGCGCTTGCATGGCATGCAAGAGGTCGGGGGTTCGAATCCCCCTATCTCCACATCTCATCTACAGCTAGGCGCTGTTTTTTCGGTCCTTCAGGCGTTTTTTAAGCCCTTTATTTTATATCGATCCCGCTTTCTGCAGCGCCCTCGGAAAGGCTTCCTGCGTTTCACGCGTGATATACCCGACTCGTAGTGGGTTGGGGCCCCCAACCCCTTCGTTGCCGGAAGAAATCCCTGAATTTTCAGGGCTTCCGCACTGTCCTGCCGGTTCAGGGCATCCGAATGCAACAGAGACAGGTTTTCTCTCCCTGCGATCTATATGAATACTAAATGAAATAGTAGCAAGGCTATCAATGCCTGGACGGCAAGACGAATTTGAAGGGCTTGATCTAGATCGGGAAGGTAGCGCTGACCCTGCACCGCTACCAGAAAGGCTTGGGCGCCCCCAACGACTTCGCCGTCGGTAAAAAGGGAGTACAAAAGCAGAACGAAAGGGACAGCTTTTAGCGATGCTATGTTTAGCACGCAAGCAAGTTCGCACCAAATTTTCTCCTGAACTGCGTTGCTCTCCAGCCTGCAGTCAGGCCTGCGTACCGAAAGGCACTTCGGCCTACAGGCACGTGGCTATGGTGTCTGGAATGGGGCCCCTTCCTCATTGCAGGCAATATCGCGTCTTGCTCAGCATAAAATTTGACTGCGTTCGCTCCAAAAGGGAAGTCCCAACAAGCTTTAAAGCCCCGGCAAAAGCCTGAAAAACCGTTTTTTCGGTTTTTCTGCAGGTTCTGTAACGCAATCTGTCAACCGGGAAACAGGATTCAAATGCGCTAAAATTTGCATTTCAAGGCTTTTGTTTTTGCATTAACGGAAAATAAATTACCTTTACTTCGGTCAATATAGTTCAAGGATAAAATGACCTTTTTCGGTTGGCATTTTATCCTTGAAATTCCGGCATGCCGCTATCAAAAAGATTTGGGCGCGCCCAAAATTTTTTTACGCGTGGTATATAGTGGCTCGAAGTGGTTTGGAGTCCCCAGACGACTTCGAGTCGGTATCGGGAGAGAGAGCACAATTTACCGCCTTACTGCTACGTCCTTGCCTGAAAGCTCACGGTGAGTTTTCAGGCTAACCCTGTATTGGCCGGGATGTAAATGAAATTAGCTTTACACACACAAAGAATATTCTTTCACAAAATCGCTTGACTAATGTCGAATCCAAACTTAAACGCTCTGGAAATCAGAGACCTGATTAATCGCTATAAATCGGAGCTGCGAAAGCTGGATTTCCAGGTAGAAAAAACCCAGGGAACCATTGCCGATTTGGAGGCCCAGCTGGGTGAGCGCCTGCGCTACGAGGATATGGAGGCCAGCGCAGCCCCGGAGGCCGTAGCTCAACAGACGACCCCTCCTGCCAAAAAGCGCGGACGACCCCGCAAGCCGGAAAAGGCGGCTTCCAATGGTGCCAAGCCCAAAAAGAAGGCCGCTTCGGGGAGCCGGAAAAAATCAGGCCCTGCGGCTCGTGCTCCCATAGGTCCGAAGCCGATGAAGCGCAAACGCAAGCTTTCCGAATGGGATGAATTTGTGCTGGATACCCTCAAAAAAAGTAATACGGCACTGATCAGTTCCGAATTGCTGGATAAGGCCGAAAAGAAAAACAAACGCAAATCCGGCTCCGACAAGCTTACAGACATCCAGCTCAAGCGCAAGCTGAATCAGGTGCTGCACAAACTGGCCAACAAGCGCGGCGCTATCGTGAAAACGCAATACGAGGGCAAGGGATTTGCCTACGGCCTGCCGGAGTGGTACGACGATGACGGCCACCTGAAGTCCGAGTTCCAGCGCCAGGATTGACGGCGGCCTTCGGGCTCAAAGAAAGCGTGGGCGGTTCAATAACTTGAGCCGACCCTTTTTGTTTCCATTATGTGGCGAATGATTCGATGAGCGTGGTCGCGTGTATTCTCAATAAAGAGCGAGCTGGTATCCATGCCGGCACAGATGACGCCGGCCAGGTATACACTGCTCAGGTTGGTTTCCAGACTGTCCTCCTGATAACAGGGCAGGGCGCCTCGCTCGCTATCCTGTATCTGGATGCCGAGCCGGCGGATGAAGTCAAAATTCGGCCGGTACCCCGTCATAGCCAATACGAAGTCGTTTTCCAGTACGAGTGGGCCTTCCGGAGTCTGTAAGCGCACGCTTTTAGCAGCAATTTCCTCTACCGTCGTGTGGAAATAGGCCCGTATGCTGCCCTCCTTGATGCGGTTTTCGATATTTGGCCGTATCCAGTATTTTACGCCGGGGTAGATCTCTCCTTCCCGTATGGCCATGGTCACTTCCGCCCCGTGCGTCCACAGTTCCAGTGCCGCATCACAAGCCGAGTTGGCTGCCCCTACTACCAAAACCTTCTGCCCGACATAGGGGTGTGGGTCCGTGTAGTAGTGGGTTACTTTGGGCCGTTCTTCCCCCGGTACGTTCAGGAGGCGGGGCGTGTCGTAAAAGCCGGTTGCCACCACCACAGCCTGCGTTTCGTACCGGCCTTTGCCGGTTCGGATCCGGTAGGTTCCCGCTGCGGTGCCTTCCATGGTCTCTACCGGCTCGTACAGCCGGACGTTCAGCTCGAAGTGCTGGACCAGCCGGCGGTAATATTCCAGGGCCTCTGCGCGCGTGGGCTTGTCGCCATGCGAAATAAAGGGGATATCGGCAATTTCCAGCCGGCGGGAGGTGGAAAAGAAGGTCATATGGGTAGGGAAGTGGTAAATCGAGTTTGCCAATACGCCTTTTTCGAGCAAGAGGTAGGAGAGGCCGGATCGCTGAGCTTCAATGGCGCAGTTAATTCCCGAAGGACCGCCCCCGATGATGATGAGATCGTACACTGACTTGAATGTTTTGTAGGAAAACAAGCAGCAAGCAATAGTGTTGGAGACAGGCTGCGTGCTGGCCGCAAATTCTATCTTTGTGCCCGTTCAAAACTGCGGCTTATGCAAGTCCTACTCCCCTACAAGAAAACCTTTGAGGCTTACCTGCAAGCCCATCCCTTTGATCGGGAGCCGGCCAGCTTATACGCACCGGCCAACTACATCATGGGCCTGGGTGGTAAGCGCTTGCGGCCTATTCTGGTCCTGTTGGGCTATGAGCTTTTCAGCGAAGGAAATGTGGAAGAGGCCCTGCCTGCGGCCATGGCCGTGGAAGTTTTCCACAACTTCAGCCTGGTGCACGACGACATCATGGACGAAGCCCCCCTGCGCAGGGGGCGTCCTGCGGTACATGAAAAGTATGGAACCCATGCCGGAATCCTCTCCGGCGACGTCATGCTCGTTTGGGCCTATCAGTGGCTGTCGCGGGTGAGCCGGCGGGAGCTGCTTCCGGAAATTCAGGGCGTTTTCAGTCGCGTGGCCATGGAGGTGTGCGAAGGCCAGCAGTGGGATATGGATTTTGAGCGGCAGCAAGCGGTTTCCATTGCGGATTACCTGCGCATGATCGAAGGCAAGACCGCCGCTTTGCTCTCGGGCAGCCTGGAGATCGGAAGTATCCTTGGGGGGGCGGAAAAGCCCCAGGTCCATCAAGTGTATCGCTTCGGGCGCTATATGGGCATCGCCTTTCAGCTGCAGGACGACCTGCTGGATACCTTCGGCGAAACGGGCAAGGTGGGCAAAAAGAAAGGCGGCGACATTGCCCAGAACAAAAAAACGTACTTGATCCTGGAAGCCCTGGACCGTGCCGGAGGCGATCTGAAAAAGGAGCTGCAGCGCTGGATGAGTACCCAACCGGCCGATGAGGAGGCCAAGGTGAAGCGGGTGATCGAGATTTTGCGCGAACTGGATATTCCCGCTTACGGCGAGCAACTGAAAAGCGAGTACCTGGATCGCGCTTTGGAGGCCCTGCAGGCCCTGGAGGCCCGGGCGGAGGCGAAGCACAAGCTGAACGAGCTGCTGAATTACGTCGTAGGCAGAGATCTATAAAAAAAGGAGCAACCACAACGGTGGTTACCCCTCACACTATGAAACACTATATCGCTTGTTGATTAGCCTTGTTGATCTGGCTGCATAAATGTAGGGAGAATGACCTACTTGAACAAGTTGTACCCCGGCCGGCAGGGATTATTCATGGATATGGCCCGGAAAGAGTGCCGTCTCCCCCGGCTTGGAGGGCGGAATTCCCGGTAAATATTCCGGACTAGACCTCCAGAAAAATCTTTCCGTTCCACCATTCCTTTTCGATCGCCGCCTCGTTTTTCGCATAGAAGGCCAGGGCGGGCTCGTTCCAGTCCAGCACCTGCCATTTGACCAGCCGGCATTCTTTGCGGCTTGCTTCCCGCAGGAAGGCATCGAATAATTGCTGGCCGATGCCGTGGCGCCGGTAGGCTTCCCGCACTACGAAATCCTCGAGATAGAGCATGCGCCCCTTCCAGGTAGAATAGGCGAGGTAGTACAGGGCCATGCCCAGGAGGTCTTGCCCGGGCTGTTCGGCCACCAGGGCCTCGAATACGCCGGCTTCAAAATCGCGCCGGTAGTCCTCCAGGCTGGCGACAAATTCGTTTTCTGCGCGCTCGTAGGCGGCCAGTTCGCGCACCAGGCCGTGTATGGCGGGCAGGTCCGTAGCCAGTGCCCGTCGAATGCGTATCTCCATCGTTCTCAGTTGCGATCAATGACGAAATCCTCCCGGCCGGGCCACTGGCCTTCCTCGGTTTGCACGCTTGCTACCCGGGCAGCCGGCGGCCCTTGCCGGCACCAGGCCAGCAGGGTGTCGAGCTGAGACTCCGTGCCTTCCGCTTCGGCATACACGCTGCCGTCGGGTTGGTTGCGCACCAGGCCGGTCACGCCCAGGGCCCGGGCTTTTTGTTGCATGGAGGCCCGGTAGAAGACACCCTGCACCTTGCCGGTGATAATTATGCGAACTTGCTTTTTCCTCATGTGCCCAAAAAACGCAATTTTTGGTGTAGCCTGAAAACGCATTGCACATGTCTCGTTCCAACCTCTGGAAAATGCTCGCCCTGGGCCTGGGCCTCCTGATCCTCGCGCTGCTTACACTGGCCGCGGTGCGGTTGTACCGGGCCGGCAACACCGCCGGTATGGTCGTGCTGTTACTGATGGGCCTGGGGGGGCTCTTCGGCTTGTATCGCTACCTGACAGCGAAGAGCCGCCGGCGCAAGGCCATTCTCCGCCGGCCCTTTCCCGATACTTGGCGCGAGGCCTTAGCGGAGGAGGTGCCGTTTTACCGCCACCTGGATAAGGACGAACGGAAGCGCTTTGAGCGAGCGGTCCAGCTCTTTTTGGGCGAAAAGCGCATCAGCGGGGTGCGCACCCCGGTGGACGATAAGCTGAAAGTGCTGGTCGCTGCCAGCGCGGTCATTCCGGTCTTTGGGTTCCCCGATTGGGAATACCCCAACCTGGAAGAAGTACTCATCTATCCGGGTGCTTTTACCCGCGATTTTGCCCAGACCGGGGAGGGGCGCGATGTGCTGGGTATGGTAGGCGAGGGCGCTATGAGCCGGGTGATGATCCTGTCCAAACCGGCCGTCCTTTCCGGTTTTCGCCTGCACAACGACGGGCACCACACCGCCCTCCACGAGTTTGTACACCTGGTGGATGCCGCCGACGGCGCCTACGATGGGGTGCCCCTATTGCAGGACAAAGCCTACGCCCAACCCTGGCTGGACCTCATCCACGAAGAGATGGAGCGCATTAAGCGCAACGACTCCCGCCTGCGCGCCTACGGCGCAACCAATAAGGCCGAGTTTTTCGCCGTGGCCAGCGAGTATTTCTTTGAGAAACCGGCGCTCATGAAAAAGCACCATCCCGAATTGTACGATTGCCTGAGTACCCTGTTCAATCAGGACTTAAAAAGTCAGATGCTGGCGCCGTTCAGGCGGCAGCGGAAAGGCCATTGATGGCGACGGGCCGGCCCCGGCGATTCGTTTTTTGTACTTTTGGCGCCTGAGCAAAATGTAAAATATTCGTGCGACGGACCATGAAACGAATTGCGTATCGCTTTGCCCTTGCGACGGGCTTGCTGAGCCTCTGGGCCTGCGGCCGGGAGGCCAGCCCCAAAGCGGATCTCATCCTTACCCATGGAGTGATCTATACGGTAAATGCCGGGCAGCCTCAGGCCGAAGCGCTCGCCATCCGGGACGATACCTTGCTGGCCGTGGGTTCGGCGGAAGCAGTGGATGCCTACCGGGGTCCGCAAACGAAAGTGATCGACCTGGAGGGCCGGTTTGTGATGCCGGGTTTCATTGAGGGGCACGGCCATTTTTCGGGACTGGGCCTCAGCCTGATCGAGCTCAACTTCCTCGGGGTCAAAAGCTGGCAGAAGATCCTGGGCATGGTCGCTGATCAAGCCGCGCAGACCCCTCCGGGAGAATGGATCGTAGGCCGCGGCTGGCATCAGGAAAAGTGGACGGTGGAGCCCCAGCACAGCCTCAACGGCTATCCCCACCACCGCAGCCTCTCCGAGCTGACCCCCGAACATCCCGTTATGCTCATCCATGCCAGCGGGCACTCGCTCTTTGCCAACGAAAAGGCCATGGAGTTGGCCGGCGTAAGCATGGAGACGGCCGATCCGGCCGGGGGGGAGATCGTGCGCGATGCCACCGGCAAGCCAACCGGCGTATTCGAAGAGCGGGCGATGGGCCTCATCCGGGAAGCTTACCAACAGTACCAAAACAGCCTGGGAGAAGCACAGCGGAAAGCACAATGGCACAAAGGCATTGCGCTGGCCCAGGAAGAATGCCTGGCCAATGGCATTACTTCGTTCCAGGATGCCGGGTCCAAATTCTATGAGCTGGACGCGTACCGGCAAATGGCCGAGCAAGGGGAGCTGGACCTCCGCCTGTGGGCCATGGTGCGACACAGCGCCGAGGAAATGCGCGGCAAGCTGGCCGACTATCGCTGGATCGGCCTGGGCAATGACCACCTCACCGTGCGGGCCATCAAATCGGAAGTGGACGGCGCACTGGGTGCGTACGGCGCCTGGCTGCTGGAACCCTACAACGACAAACCCGGCTTTACAGGGCAGAACACTACTCCCGTAGAAGAGGTAAAACGGATCGCCGGGCTGGCCGTGGACAACGACATGCAGCTGTGCGTACACGCCATAGGCGACCGGGCCAACCGGGTCGTGCTCGACCTCTTTGAAGAGTCCTTCGAGCAATACGGGCCTGACGAAGACCGGCGCTGGCGGGTGGAGCACGCCCAGCACCTGGCCGTATCCGATATCGAACGCATGGCCCGGCTCAATGCCATTGCCTCCATGCAGGCCATTCACTGCACCTCGGATGCGCCCTTTGTGGTCAAGCGCCTGGGGGAAGAGCGGGCCCGCGAAGGGGCCTATGCCTGGCGGAGCCTGCTGGATGCCGGAGCCGTGGTCACCAATGGCACCGATGCCCCGGTAGAGGACGTGGACCCCATCGCCAGTTTTTACGCCTCCGTGACCCGCCGCCGTCCGGACAACGGTCTGGTCTTTTTTCCCGAGCAAGCCATGACGCGGGAAGAGGCCATTTATTCCTACACCATGGCCAATGCCTATGCCGCTTTCGAGGAAGACCGCAAAGGCTCCCTGGAGCCCGGCAAACTGGCCGATCTCGTCGTACTTTCGCAAAACCTGCTGACCTGCCCCGACGATGATATTTTGAAGACCCGGGTGGATATGACCTTTGTGGGCGGTGAGCTGAAGTATTCCCGTATGCCAAAATAGGAAGACCCATGAACCCAGATTTTGAGCAGTGGATGCAGGATATAGTGTCCTTTGCAACTACGCCTTCCACCGAGCGGCTGATTGCCCTGGGGGTTATCATTTTCCTGGTGTTGATGTTCATTGTGATGAACATCAATCGGCGAACTCGCAAAAAGCGCGCCTTTCTGTACGCCCCTCAGCTCTTTCTCGAAAGCTTTCAGGTGTCGCCCATGGGAAAGGATGCCTATTTAAAGATCGGCAATATGGGGTCGCCCGGCACCCTTACCCAGTTTCAGGTGAACGGCCGCCAGGACCTCCTGGTCAAGAATCAGTTGGCGGGCCACAAGCTGGA
Organism: Saprospiraceae bacterium; assembly: GCA_020528935.1. Lineage (GTDB taxonomy): Bacteria > Bacteroidota > Bacteroidia > Chitinophagales > Saprospiraceae > JAJDFU01. The sequence continues at coordinate 8,153 of JAJDFU010000599.1, forward strand.
ACGGGGCGAACAGTATCGCATCTTGCTGGAAGCTGCCGGATCGCAGAAGATCAATAGCGATTTCACCTTTTCACTTACCTATATGGACGCGCGTCAGAACGTCTTTCAGCAGGAATTTGATCTGCGCAAAAAAAGCGCCCAAAAGGCCAAACTCTTAAAACTCGCCTGATGGTATCTACCGAAGCCTCCAAAGCTGACCTCCTTGCCATTGCCATTCATCCGGACGACATCGAGCTGAGTTGCAGCGGCACGCTGCTCAGCCACCTGGATCAGGGCTATACCGTGGGGCTGCTCGAACTCACCCGGGGAGAGCTGGGCACGCGCGGCACGCCCGAGATCCGCAAGCGGGAAGCACTGGATGCCGCCGAAAAAATGGGGGCCTCCTTCCGGGTTTTTCTGGACCTGGACGACGGTTTCTTTTCCTACGATCGAGCCAGCATCGAAAAGATCGTTCGGGTCATACGCAGCTGCAATCCGGAGGTGGTCCTGATCAACGCCCCCCGCGATCGCCATCCCGACCACGGCCGGGCTGCCCGGCTAACCGCTGATGCCTGCTATTATTCCGGCTTGTCGAAGATCGAAACCTACGATGCCTCGGGCAACCTGCAGGCCCGCTGGCGCCCCAAGGCCGTGTATCACTACATTCAGGACTACAACCTGGAGCCCGATCTGATCGTGGACATCACCGGCTTCATGGACCGGAAGATCGAATTGGTGCAGGCCTTTCGTTCGCAGTTTTACGTGCCGGGCGACGAGGAGTTTGCCGAGGAGCAAAACACGCCCATTTCCGGTCAGGAGTTCATCGCCTACTTGCGGGCCAAGGCCCGCACCTACGGCCGCACAGCCGGATTCGAGTTCGGGGAGGGGTTCATTGCGGCCCGCACGCCGGGTGTACAGGATCTGTTCACCCTGCGATAAGAACAAAACCGGGGGTTTTGCAGTGGGCCTGCCAGCTATGCCTTCGGCTGGCAATATGGCAGACCGGACGGTGCGAGTGTATACACACCTCAATACCCCCTCTTCCCTACCTTTGAGATTGTACTAAGGGGAAAGAAGGTACGGTGGTAGGGCCCTTTTGCTCCAGGCGAGCCCGGTATGGAACACCGCCCAGCCGAATTTTTACGGGAAG
>JAJDFU010000641.1 GCA_020528935.1 Saprospiraceae bacterium
TGTTTTTTCGTGATGTGTTTGTGTTTTTTCTTGTTTGTTTTTTTTTGTTAATGATCCGGGGACCCAGAGGTGGATAAGGGACAGTACGTGGATGGGGACAGCCTGTACGGGCGGCCCTACTTTGTGGCCGAGTTTGGCCGCGTGTACGAGACCCAGATCATCGAAAGCAACCCGGAAGGCGAAGAACGCTTTTCCGCCGGCATGGCCGGAAAGGACGGTTTGGTGCTCAAGGACTCCAATTTTGTACAGCTGGAGGATCCCTATCCCTACAAATTCTTTCAGTGGAAGCCCGAAAAGGCCGTGATGACCATGGATCAAAGCCTGCGCGATTTCCTGCGCAAGCAGGAAGGCAAGAAATACATGATGGAATACCTCCTGGAGCAGCGCGAAAGCCCGGACTAGCGGATGAAGAGCTGCTCCGCCCGCAACAGGGCTGCTACGGACATGAGGTCCTGGATCTCGCCGGCCCGGACCAGATCCACAGCTTCCTGCAGGGGCATGCGTCGGAGCTGAAGGAGTTCTGTTTCGTCGGGCGCCCATTCGCCCTCTTCCAGTTCGGTAGCCAGAAAGATCATGCCTCGCTCGTCGGTCACGGAATTGGATACGTGAAATTCGGGCAGCAGCAGTTCCCACCGCTCGGCCACCAGGCCTGTTTCTTCTTTCAGCTCCCGCTTGGCCGCTGCCAGTGGTTCCTCGTCCGGGGGACAGCCGCCTTCGGGGATTTCCCAGCTGTAGCGCCCCGTAGTGTAGCGGTACTGTCCGACCAGCCAGGTGTGCTCTTCTTCGTCCACGGGCACGATGCCGATGGCCTGGTTTTGGAAGTGTACGACCCCGTAGATGCCGGGATTGCCGGCAGGGTTGACCACTTCGCGGTGGGTGAGTTTGATCCAGGGGTTGGTGTACACCAGGCGCTCGGTCAGCGTTTTCCAGGGGTTGTGTTCCATATCGTTGTCAGCCGCCTAAGATACCGGGCAGTTGGGGCCCTTCCAGTAATCGGTTCCAAAAATAGCGGAGTACGCCCGGCTGAAGGTAATAGACACTCACCAGCGTGGCTATCAAACCGTATAAGGCGCCCCAGAAGTGGGCGTCGTGCCCGATATTGTCCATGGAGCGGCGGCCCATGTAGTTGGAATACCACAGATAGGCAATGCCGAACAGGATCGCCGGCAAAGGCGGGAAGAGGAACCACTCCCAGGGGTTGAAGAGGATGAAGCCGAACACCATGGCCGAAGTGGCTCCCGAAGCGCCCAGGGCACCGTAGTACGGATCCTCCCGGTGCTTGAAATAGGAGGGAAGGCTGGAAACGACTATGGCGGTGAGGTAGACAAAAAGGAAGACCAATGGCCCGAACGGGCTGGGAAAAATACGCTTAAAGGCCGCTTCCAGATACTCGCCGAAGATGTACAATACGTACATGTTGATCAGCAGGTGTTCCCAGTTGGCATGGATGAAACCGTGGGTGAGAAAGCGGTAGTATTGGTTCTCCCGGGCAATCGTATAGGGGTGAAAGATCAGGCGCTCTTTCATGCTGGCGTTGGAAAACGACTGCAGCGAGATGAGGACGGTCAGGATGATGATGATGAGGGTTATGGACAGCATAGGCTCAATTAGGCATTGTGATAGGGTTCGTTTCGCAGGATGGTCATGGCCCGGTACAGTTGCTCCAGAAAGAACAGGCGGATCATCTGATGGGAAAACGTCATACTGGAAAGAGAAAGCAGGTGATCGGCTCGTTCGCGGAGGTCTTCGTGCGCCCCGAAGGCGCCGGCTACGAGAAAAACGATACGTCGCCCCCCGCCTTGCTGAAGCCGGTCCACGAAGGCGGCGAACTGCTCGGAGGAAAATCGCTTGCCCTTTTCGTCCAGCAGGACCAGGACGTCCTGCTCGTGGAGCTGCCGCAGTACAGCCTGCGCTTCCAGGGCCATGCGCTGTGAAGGGCCGTCGTTCTTTTTGGCTTTTACATCCGGCACTACGTTCAGCCCGAAGGGCAGGTATCGCCTCAACCGCTTTTCGTAACCGGCCACGCCTTCCTGCAGGTAGGAGGCCGCGGTCTTGCCGATCATCCAGAACTCCATCCGCATCACTCGATCAATGGTTCGCCCAAATATACTTTTATCTCGGGCGACAAGCGGATCTTTATCTTCAGAATGAGGGGATCCTGCAGGGGGCTGTCGAGCCGCTGGTGCATGCGGTAGGTCGTCTTAATCGTCTTGAAAACGGAGCTGAGCGCAGTGGAGTCGCGGTGCTCCTCCAGCAAGGCATCCAGCCGCTCGATGCTGAAATCGGCATGATCGCCCCGGAACTCTACGTCCAGGGAGGGGTTCAGGGCTATGCCCATGGCAAAGCTGGTCATGTGCAGGCCGGCCGCCTGCAGGCGGGGGAACACCCGCAGCCAGTCCTCGATGAGTTGGAAGGCCTTTTCGCGGGCGCCCTTGCCGAGTTGATCGGCCTGCTCCAGCAGGGCACCGGAGGCTTCCTGTATGGATTTCCAGAGTTTTTCGATCATGGTAGCATGGTTTTAATTGCGTTCGAAGGGGCAATCTACACAGCAATAAAGATAGTACGAGTCCGCAGCCGGCTGCAGCATTTCGGCCCCAAAGGCACGCTTCGGGAAGAGGTCCACTATTCGCCCGGCAGCTAAAACTAAAGCCTGCACTTTGCGTTTCATCCTTGAACTGATCGAAAAAACTGACCTGCCTTCATGCGTGAACTCAAGACTCTGGGAGAACTCAAGGCCAGCTCCTACCGCAGCCGGCCCATTAAGGACGAACTGCGCGAAAATTTGGTTGCCCGCCTGGAAAAGAAGCAAAAGGTGTTCAACGGTATCATCGGTTTTGACGATACCGTGTTGCCGGATATCGAACGGGCGATCCTGAGCCGGCACAATATTCTGCTTCTCGGCCTGCGGGGCCAGGCCAAAACCCGCATTGCCCGGCTTCTGGTCAACCTGCTGGACGAGTACATGCCCATTGTGGCCGGCCGCGAGCTCAACGACGATCCGTTGCATCCCCTCTCGCGCTACCCCCGGGACCTCATCGCCGAAAAAGGCGACGACACCCCCATCGACTGGGTGCATCGCTCGCAGCGCTACGTGGAAAAACTCGCCACGCCCGATGTGAGCGTGGCCGATCTGATCGGGGATGTGGATCCCATCAAGGCCGCCTCCCTGAAGCTGCCCTACAGCGACGAGCGCGTCATCCACTACGGCCTGGTGCCCCGCGCCAACCGCTCGGTCTTCGTGATCAACGAGCTGCCCGACCTGCAACCCCGCATTCAGGTCTCGCTCTTCAATATCCTTCAGGAGGGCGATATCC
>JAJDFU010000340.1 GCA_020528935.1 Saprospiraceae bacterium
GGCCAAAGCGTACAGCGCCTGGAGCTACATCTTACGGGGTAAAACCCGCACTACCGCAACGCAGGCCGGGGAGCGGCCTGGCTCAAGGTGGATGTGGGGGAGGAGCCCTTCCTGCTTCGCGCCGACCGCACGGAGGCTGCGGACGACCGCCGGCTCCGCATCCGCTTCGAGCTGCCGGAGCACCTGCCGGGCTCCCAGTCCGTCACCCTGGCCAGCCTCATCGTAGACAATCCCGTGGATGGGGCTTCTGTTCTGCCGGAAAAGATCGCCCTGCGCCAGGAGAAGATCGATGCCGAAGCCGGGCGCCTGGCCTGGTCGGCCGACAGCCTGCAACTCAGCGGGGCGGAAGCCGGATTCACTTTCCCCTTTCGCAACATCCTTTCCGAAACCATCCGCAACACCTACTTCCACGTGCCGCTGTGGTTTGCCATGCTTTTTTTATTTCTGGCCTCGGTGGTGTACAGCATGCGCTACCTCACCCGCAGGGATGCCAAAGCCGACCTGAAGGCCGCTGCCTTTACTCGTGTGGGGATTATCTACGGCCTGCTGGGACTCATCACCGGCGCCATCTGGGCCAAGAATACCTGGGGCGCGTACTGGAGTTTTGACGTCAAGCAAAACATGACGGCGATCGCCCTGCTGATCTATCTGGCCTACTTCATTCTGCGCGCCGCCGTGGAGCAGCCCGAGTCCCGGGCCCGCATTTCGGCCGTGTACAGCATCTTTGCCTTTGCCGCCCTCATTCCGCTGATCTACATCATTCCGCGCCTGACGGACAGCCTCCATCCCGGCGCGGGCGGCAATCCCGCTTTCGGCGGGGAAGATCTGGACAACACCATGCGCATGGTGTTCTATCCGGCCATCATCGGCTGGTCGCTGCTGGGGTTCTGGATTGCCTCGCTCACCTTTCGGGCAGCGGCCTTGCGGGAAAAACTGCTGCAGCGCATATACGCCGCCTAGGCTTTGCGGTATTAAAAATTAGCGCGACTTTTGCCCCCAATTATTTCCTATGAAAAAACGAACGGCCAGCCTGCTCGCAGTACCGCTCTTGCTGTTTTCCAGCCTGCCGGCCCTTGCCCAGGATGCGGATTTCATGCGCAGCACCGGCAAGATCTACGTGGTGGTGGCCGTTATTCTGGCGATTTTCATAGGCCTTGTCATCTACCTGATCCGCCTGGATCGAAAGCTCACCAAACTGGAGAACCAAATTGAGGACCATGACTAAACCGAGGCCGAGTTTCTTTGAAAGTGTACAGGCCTACTTCAACAAGGCAGCCCGCCACACCGGCTTGAATGCCGGCCTGCTGGAGCAAATCCGGGTGTGTAATGCCGTGTATCAGATGCAGTTTCCGGTTAAGATCGGCAACGAAGTTCGCGTCATCGAAGCCTACCGGGTACAGCACAGCCACCACCGCAATCCCACCAAGGGGGGCATCCGCTACAGCAATCACGTCACCCAGGAGGAAGTGATGGCTCTGGCCACCCTCATGACCTTCAAATGCGCGATCGTGAACGTGCCTTTCGGCGGCGCCAAAGGCGGCGTAAAGGTCAACCCGTGGGACTATTCGCCCGGCCAGCTGGAGAAGATCACCCGCCGCTACACCACGGAACTGGTGCGCCGCAACTTCATCGGGCCCTCCATTGACGTGCCGGCTCCCGACTACGGCACCGGATCCCGGGAGATGGCCTGGATCTACGACACCTATCGCACGCTGAAGGGCGAGGAGATCGACGCCGCCGGTTGCGTGACCGGCAAGCCGGTCAATCAGCAGGGCATACGCGGCCGCACCGAAGCCACCGGGCGCGGGGTGTACTACGGCATCCGCGGCGCCTGTGAGGTGCCCGAGGACATGAAGAAGCTCGGACTCACACCCGGACTGGCCGGCAAGACCATGGTCGTGCAGGGCCTGGGCAACGTGGGTTCCTACACCACCACCATCTCCCAGGACGAAGGCGGAGCCATACTCATCGGGGTAGGCGAGGTGGAAGGCGCCATCTATAAACCCGACGGCATCGACATCCACGATCTGCTGCGCCACCGCAAGGAGACGGGCTCCATCCTGAATTATCCCGGAGCGAAGAGCTTTCCGAAGGAAGAGCGCAACCGGGTGCTCGAATTCGATTGCGATATCCTGGTGCCGGCGGCCCTGGAGAACCAGATCACCATGGACAACGTGCACCGGGTGAAGGCCAAGATCATCGCCGAGGCCGCCAACGGCCCCATCACCTCTTTTGCCGAAGAGAAACTCATCGAAGACGGCCGTCTGATCATTCCCGACCTCTTCCTCAATGCCGGCGGGGTGACGGTGTCGTACTTCGAATGGCTGAAGAACCTGTCCCACATGCGCTTTGGCCGTATGGACAAGCGCTTCAACCAGAATATGTACGATCAGCTGGTGGCCACCGTAGAGCGCCTCACCGGCCATTCGCTCAGCATGCAGGAGCGCGCCATGCTGGTAAAAGGAGCCGACGAGATCGATCTGGTGCGCTCGGGCCTGGAAGAAACCATGATCATGGCCTATCACGAGATCCGGGAGATCCTGAAGCGGAAGAAGAAGGTACAGGACCTGCGCACGGCCGCCTTCGTAAATGCGATCAATAAGATCAGCAGCGATTACCTGTCGCTGGGCATTTTTCCCTAGAAGCCATCTCCATACTATCCTTTGGGCTGCAAACGGATCTTTTGCGATCCGATTTCGTTACCCAAAGCGTCACGCCTGCGTGCCGAAGGGCACTCCGGCCTGCAAGCACGCAGCTTCACGAAGCGGGAAGGGGGCCCTTGCTGAAGTATGCTCCGTTGTTGCGCCTCATCGGCCACCCAAATATCCGCTTTTCGCCATCCAAAACATTTTTGAGATGGCTTCAAGCCTCTCGATCCGGCTGGAAGAAGGAACGGGCATTCGGCAGTACCACCGGACGCCCGTTTTCGGTTTGCGGGAAGATGGCGCATGAAAACGGATTACCGGAAGATCGTTTCGACCGGCTCCTGCTCGCCCAAATCGGTATAATTTGCCGGGCTCCGAATATTATTGCAAAAAGTCTGGAATAGGCGCCTGGATAAGAAATTTTTTTTGGAGGTCTTGACTGGTAGGCTTGTAAATTGTTGGCTTGCTGCCTATCTTGCGCTGCTATAAGCACATTGTAAAACGATTAACGGCAAATCCAATGTCTGAAAAGTTGGACAAAATTGATCTCAAAATCCTGAAGATCCTGCAGCAAAACAGCAAGATCACCAATTTGGACCTGTCCAAGAAGATCGGCCTGTCGCCGGCTCCCACCATGGAACGCGCCACAAAGCTGGACACCACACGCGTGATCGAGAGATACCACG
>JAJDFU010000497.1 GCA_020528935.1 Saprospiraceae bacterium
ATATTGGTATAAGGAACAGGCACCCACCTGGTGAACGACAAGGAAGTCAGCCCCGGCCGGATCAGCATGGCCATCCGCTCGGTAACGGCTTCCAGCCCGGTCAATCGCGAAAACACCACCGTGACCATAGCCGCGGAAAAAGGTACGCCTTTCGACTACGTGCTCAACGTAATGAAAACGGCCAACAACCTGCGGATGAAGGCCATTCTCGCGACGCAGCCCAAAACCTGATCCACGCATGGGAATTACCAAACGCAATAAAGTCAGCGCCCAGTTCAGCATGTCGTCCCTGACGGACATCATCTTCCTGCTGCTCATCTTCTTCATGCTCACCTCCTCCCTGGTGGCACCGAACGCCCTAAACCTCAAGCTGCCCAGCAGTTCCTCCCAGCGGGTAGTGAGCACCGACCGCCTGGACCGGATTTCCATCTCCGCCTCCGGCGAGTATTTCCTCAACGGCCGGCAGTTCAGCCTGCGCAACCTGGAGCGCGAGCTGGCCCGCAGAGCGCGCAGCAGCTCAGCCCGGCTCAACCTCACCATCGAACCGGCCCCCGGCACCCCCACAGAGTATGTCGTCTCCGTCATGGAGCTGGCCATGCGCTACGACATCAACGGCATCCTGGCCACCGGCGAAGGGCGTTAACAAAATCAAAAGGAGGGCGGCGATCGAACGTTTCGCGTCGCGACCCGGGTTTTACTACAAATACTTCACCATGAGTACTGCTTCCCCCAAGACGGCCAACCGCAACAAGGCCCGCCTGGCCAGTGCCCTCTGGCTGGTGCTCTTGCTGCTCATCCTCATCCTGCCCATGCTCACCTATCAGACGCCGCCCCCCGGCCAGGAAGGGATCCTGGTCAACCTGGGGCTCCCGGAGCAGGGCCAGGGCGAACAAAATGCCGCACCGGCCGAGGTTTCCGAGCCCCTGCAAGAGCAAGAACAAGAGCAAGAACAGCCCCTGGAGGAACAAGAGGCCGTGGAGGAAATCCAGCCCGAACCCGAGCCGGAGAGCCCCGAAGAGGTGATCACCACCGACGATCCCGAGCAGGTTCGCCTGGAGGAGGAAAAAAAGCGCCAGGAGCGCGCCGAGGAAGAAGCCCGCCGACGGGAAGAACAACGGCGCCGCGAAGAAGCCCGGCGCAAAGCCGAGGAGGAAGCCCGCCGTAAGGCCGAAGCGGAAAGAATGAAAGAAAATATCGGCGACCTCTTCGGCGAGGGCGAAGGCAAGGGCAATACCGGAAAGCCCGGCAACCAGGGCGATCCCGAGGGCGACCCCAACGCCAAAAAACTGGAGGGCATCACCACCGGCTCCGGTGTGGTGGGTGGCGGCCTGGGCGATCGCGGGGTGGGCTATTCGCCCAAGATCACGGACGATTCCCAGAAAAAAGGAACGGTAGTCGTGCGGGTGTGCGTTGATCGCGAAGGCAAGGTGACCTCGGCTGAATTCACCCAGAAAGGCTCTTCGGTTTCGGACAACCACCTGGTGCAACTGGCCGAGCGCAACGCCCGCCAATGGCGTTTCGACAAAAGCAATATCGACAAGCAGTGCGGGACCATCACCTACCGCTTTACCCTGCAATAGAAAAAGACAGGCTGCAGGCCCTCAGCTGAGCCCCTCGCCAACGGTCGCCGGGATGTTGCTGAATTCTCTTTTGGCACCTATCTTCCCTCCATGAATTACGCGGAAACCCTCGCCTACCTCTACGAGCAGCTGCCCATGTTTCAGCGCATCGGGCCGGCGGCCTTCAAGAAGGACCTGAGCAACACCTGGGCCCTGATGGACGAGTTGGGGCATCCCGAGCGCCAGTTCCGCAGCATCCACGTGGGCGGCACCAACGGCAAGGGTTCCGTAAGCCACATGCTGGCGGCCATCCTGCAGGCGGCCGGCTGGAAGGTGGGCCTCTACACTTCGCCTCACTACAAGGACTTTCGCGAGCGCATCAAGATCGACGGCCAACTGGCCGAGCGCAAATACGTGGTGGACTTCGTACAGCAGCACCGCCCGTTCATTGAAGCGCTCAAACCCAGCTTCTTCGAAATTACGGTGGCTATGGCCTTCGACTACTTCGCCCGGCAAAACGTGGATGTGGCCGTCGTAGAAGTGGGCATGGGCGGCCGGCTGGACTCCACCAATGTGCTCACTCCCCTGCTGAGCGTGATCACCAACATCAGCTACGATCACATGCAATTCCTGGGCGACACCCTGGAGCTTATCGCCGGAGAAAAGGCCGGCATCATCAAGCCCGGCGTACCGGTAGTGATCGGCGAAACCCAGGCCGAAACGCGACCGGTCTTCGAAGCCAAAGCCCGGGCGTGCCGCTCAGCCATCGCTTTTGCCGACCAGGTGTACGAAGCCCGCCCCGGCAAACCCCTGCTGCTACATCGCGAATACCAGATAAACCGGATGGGCAAACCCTATCTTCGAAACGCACTGGTCAATGCCCTGGGCGCCTACCAGCGATTCAACCTGCAGACCGCATTCCAGGCTGTGGAAACCCTGCCGGCCGAATTTCAACCGGAAGAATCCGCCATCCGGCGCGGCCTTTATGAACTGCGCAACCTCACCCGGTTTCTGGGCCGCTGGCAGGTGCTGGGCCGCCGCCCCACCATTCTGGCCGACAGTGCCCACAACATCGGCGGCGTCGCCCTGGCTGTCAAGCAGCTCCTCGATATCCCCCATCGCCACCTCCACATGGTGTGGGGCGCGGTGGCCGACAAGGATCCACTCCCCCTGCTGGAGGTCCTGCCCCGGCAGGCCACCTACTACTTCGTGCGACCGGATGTGCCCCGGGGGCTGGAGGCCGAAAAACTCCGGGAAAAGGCCCACAGCCTGGGCCTGCAGGGCAAGGCCTATGCATCGGTGGACAACGGCCTGAAGGCCGCCCGCCGCAAGGCCGGAGCGGAAGATCTTATCTTTGTGGGCGGAAGTATATTCGTGGTGGCTGAGGTGGTGTAAAATAAGGTGAAGCCGGGGTTGAGCTAGTCGCTAAATTGCTGAATGTCATTACAGGTAGACAGTAGTAATACCCACAAGGAAATGGTCCGGGATTCTCAAACCAATTCGAGTCGAGTATATGCGCTATCCAAACGGTTTGGGCGCGCTCAAACCGTTTGGATAGCGGTATTCTGGGGTTTCAGGGATTGAACGCCACAAACGAATAGGACATTTTATCCTTGAAATAGTATAATATGCCCCGCAGATTCGTCACACCAAAATCATACCCCCTTGATGAAAGCTGACCGGCTGCTCGGCTTACTCGCACTCGCCCTGGCCGGCGGCCTGCTGTTTGCTTCCCGCTTCGGGCTGCACATCCTCCATCCCTGCCACTACTCCTGGCTGCTCCCCCTCAAAACCGACCGCTCCTACGACTTTCTGCACTGGCTGTACTATAAGGAATCGGCCCCCTCGTTTCCCTTTGGCATCATCGAGCACTTCGGCTTCCCGCAGGAAGTGCCCCTGATCTACACTACGGCCATTCCGCTCATCGCCATCCCTGCCAAAGCCCTGGACCCCCTCCTGGGATCGACCGTCTGGCAGCCCTACGGCTGGTGGATGCTGCTGTGCTGGATCCTGCAGGGGGTCGTCGGTTGGCAGTTGCTCCGAAGCATGGGCATTCGCCGGTTCTGGATCCGGGTGGCAGGCACTTCCTTGTTCTGGCTGTCGCCTTTTCTGCTGACGCGGGTGGACCACATGTCGCTCTGCGCCCACTGGCTGCCCCTCGGCGGGCTGTGGCTTTATTTCGAGCCCTCCTGGCAGTTCCGGAAGAAAATGATGCTTTGGTTTCTGCTCTCGGCCCTGTCGCTTCTCAGCCATCCGTATTTCGTGCTCTATGCGCTGGCTACGGGCCTGGCCCTGGTCTGGCAGGGGCTGAGCCAGGGACAAGCCTGGCGAACGGTCGGCTTCTGGCTGCTCGGCTACGCCGGATTCATGACGGGACTGCTTTTCGCCTTCGGATACTTCATCTTTCCCACGGACAGCTATCTGGAGCGCGGCTACGGCATTTTCTCGGCCAACCTCAACACCTTTTTCAACAACATGGGCCGCACCAATGCCCCCCTGGACTTTCCGAATTACACCGAGGGGCAATACAAGGAGGGCTTCGGCTACCTGGGCCTGGGCGGCCTGGGCCTGGTCCTCCTGGCCATACTCTGGGCCATACGCCATCCCCGCGCATTGCGGAACCGGCTCCGGAACCATTGGCCCATAGCGGTAGCGGTCCTCCTGCTGTTCGCATTCAGCCTGTCGAATGTGATCAGCTTCAACGACCGGGGGTTCACCGTTCCCCTGCCCGATATGGCCATCCGGATCGCCACGGTGTTTCGCTCCACGGGCCGCTTTGTGTGGATGCCGGCCTACCTGCTGCTGGCCCTAGGCTGGTGGAGCCTCGATCGCTTCCGTTTCCGGCCGCTGCTCACCTATGCCCTCCTGGCCGGGCTTCTGGGGCTTCAGCTGTGGGACATATGGCCCAAGTTGAAGCGCGTATATAAGCCCGTAGCTCTGGAAGCCCGCATGCCCTTCCCGGAAACTCCCGTCAAAGAAGCCTTTGCCGGCGCCGGCCGCATCATCACCTACCCGCCCTACTCCCGCACAGTACAGGAAAAAGACGACATCACCGACCTGATCTTCTGGGCAGCTCAACACCACAAACCCATCACCACCGGCCATCTGCCCCGCTTCAACCGGCCACTGCGACAGGCTACTATGGACAGCATTGAATCCGCCGTGCGGGAAGGGCAATTTGAAAAGTTTCCCAGAACGCTTTGGATCTACAGCAAAACGACCGCCCCGCTTTTTGCACAGCAGGAGGGCCTGCAGACCTTTCGCTCCGGTCCTTACTATTTTGCTTTTCCACCGGCCGTGCCCGTCCCGGCTTCTTTCTTCACTTCAGCCGCTCTGGAAAAGGACCGCACCCGATTGGTTCACCTGGCGGACTTCCTGCGGGAAACCGACCATACCTACCTCATCATCGCAGCACAGGACGAAGCGCAACGTGAACTGGACGACAAAGCGAGAACCTATTTCCGCACTCTCGGCTCAGCGGCAAACACCCTGGAATTTCGAGGAAGCTGGGCCGCCGTTTTTTCCAAAGACCATCTGATCGCCGAACAGATACGCGGGCGGAGAGAAGGCCCCGCCGAACTGGAGGTCGAACTCCGGTCCCGGGACGGCAGCGAACAGGTGCGCAAGCTACAGGTCCGGTCTGCCGGCATGGAGGCAGGCAACCTCAGCTACATCGGCTGGAAGGGCGGGGAGAACCTCTCCGGAAAACGGCGCGGGCTGAACATGGTCTTGCTCGACGAAGCGCTCGAACCGGTCGAGATACTAAACCTGGACACCTACCTGACCATTTATCTGGCCCGCACCGCGGAGTGATTGTGGCTTACATCAGGACGCTGCGGTTTGGGCACAAAAAAAGGTACCCCTTATGGAGTACCCCTAAAACTATAAACAAACAAAAAACATTAGCGATTATGAAACAGGGCTCTAACAATGCTTCTGCAAAAGGGTTCAGTCTGATTCTTTAAATTTCGCGTTCAACGGCAAGGCATGGATAAAACACTGGGACGAATATTGCTGATCATCGCCGGAGTGCTGTTACTCCTGGCCCTAACCCGCATGCTGTGGGCTTTTCGGGTGGCTCTGGTCGGAGCGGTTGTGGTGATTGCCGGCTACCTGATCTACTCCCTGTACATGGGGCTTAGCGATGCGCAGCAGGCCAAAAAACGCGCCAACAGCCTGGCCGGCCAGATCGAGGGACGCCTGGCCTATTGCCGGGAGCAGCTGGCCGAGAGCCAACAAGAGATCGACCGCATACAGGGCCACATCCGGGAGATACAGGGGTACCAAAGCGAAGACACCGCTCTGGGCGAAAAAAACACCGAGGAACAACGCCAGCTTTTGCGCGGTTTCCAGAGCGAGCTCAAGCTTCGGCACGCCAAGGCCAGCTTCTACCGCCGCTGCATCCAGAAGCTGGAGCACATGCTGCACAACCAGGAAGTGGCCGAAAATCTGGCTTCCAAAAAAGAAGAACTCCGGCGCCTGCAGGAAGAGCGCTACGAAGACATCGCCGATCTGGAAGAACTGAAGTCCACCATCGAGATGGACACCATGCACCTCAAGACCATAGACGAACTATCTTCCCGCATGCTGGAAAGCAATAGCCTGGACCACGCCCTCTCGCTCAAGAACGAACTCGAACAAATGACCCGCGACCTGGATGAGCTGTAGCCACCCTAGCCTACTTCTCCGCCATGCGCTTCAGCTCGCTCAGCAGCTGATCGGCCGGTTTGTAGCCGGGTGAAATGGCAATGCGTTCCTGATTTTCGTTGAGGTACACATAGGAAGGATAGCCCAGCTTGCCGTCCAGCAGGGAGTAGGCCAGCTCGTGCACGCCCCGGCGCCCCACATTGCGGAACTTGAACACCTTTCCGTCGTAATTGATATCCTCGCGCTGCTCGGCATTGAGCTTGACGGGATAGAAATTGGCATTCAGGAAACTCGCCACTTTTTCGTCCTTGAACGTGGTCTGATCCATGCGCTTGCACCAGCCGCACCAGTCGGTATACACATCCACGAAAAACTTCCGGGGCTCTTCTTTATTGGCTTCAATGGCCTCTTCCCAGCTGTACCACATCACCCCTTTATCGGGCGCGGGCGCTTCGGATAGGGGAGCGGCAAAAACGGGGAAAAGCAAACAGGTGAGGACAGACAAAGCGTTCATACGTTCGGTTTTTCCGGGAAAAATAAAGGAAACCACTTCAATGCAGAGCATGCCGGATAGCCTTAAGGCTTTTTTAACGGAAAACAGCCGCCACCCGGACGCCCGGGTTTTGGTACCTTTGTCGCTCGCCGGCGATCCGGCAAAGCCGTACCGGGAAATGTCCCGACCTTGCCCGGCAAATAATGCGGTTTTAAGGATAACCTGCCTGCCATGCCTTCGACATGGTGAACGGCAAGCAGGAATGTCCTGATTCTTTAATAGCACGAAAACCGTGAATACGCGCTCAAAAAATAATACCGCTTCCACAAGGGTTGAGTTGTTAATCGAAACCGTACGGAAGCGGTATGCGACTTTTTTTTAAGCGCATATAACAAACCACCTGGCATGAAACATCCACTTTTTGCGCTCCTGCTGATGAGTAGCGCGCTTCTTTCTCACCAACCCCTTTATGCACAACCTATGGATTCACTGAGTTACAGCCTTGGCATCCTGATGGGCCAAAACCTCAAAAACCAGGATTTTTCCGAAGCCGATGTGGACGGCATCGCTCGCGGCATCAAACACGTGCTGAAGGACGAAGCCCTGGAAATCGAAATGGACGAAGCCAACCAGATCGTCGCTCGCTACGTCAAGCAAAGGCGGGAAGCCAAATTCGCCGAGGTCATCGCCGAGGGCGAAGCTTTTTTGAAGGCCAACGCCAAACGCCCCGAAGTAAAAACCACGGAATCCGGCCTGCAGTACGAGATACTGAAAGAAGGCAAGGGCGCCTCGCCCACCGAGCAGGATCGCGTGCGCGTTCACTACCACGGCACCCTGCTGGACGGCTCGGTATTCGACAGCTCCGTGGAGCGAGGCGAGCCCGCCACCTTCGGCGTCACACAGGTCATTCCCGGCTGGACCGAGGCGCTGAAACTCATGCAGGTGGGCGACAAGTGGAAGATCTACCTGCCTTACAGCCTGGCCTACGGCAGCCGGGGCGCCGGCTCAAAGATCGGCCCCTACAACACACTCATTTTTGAAGTCGAGTTGCTCGGCATCGAGTAATTCCTTTGCCAACTTACCAGCTCCCGATTTGCATATCGATATCATCACGGTACTGCCCGAACTGCTGGAAAGCCCCTTCCAGCACTCCATCCTCAAGCGCGCCCAGCAAAAGGGCCTGTTGAAGGTGGAAGTTCACGATCTGCGGGCGTATGGACTCGGCAGGCATCAACAGGTAGACGATTACCCCTACGGCGGCGGCGCCGGCATGGTGATGATGGTGGAGCCCATCGCCCGCTGCATGGAAGAACTGCAGGCTCGCCGCACCTACGACGAGCTCATTTACCTCACCCCCGACGGGCAAACCCTGGATCAGCCCATGGCCAATGCGCTCTCGCTCCAGCAAAACCTCTTGCTGCTGTGCGGTCATTACAAGGGCGTGGACGAGCGCGTGCGCGAACATTACATCACCCGCGAGATATCCATCGGCGATTATGTGCTCTCCGGCGGGGAGCTGGCCGCCGCCGTGCTGGTGGATGCCATCGGCCGCCTGTTGCCGGGCGTGCTCGGCGACGAGACCTCCGCTCTGTTCGACAGCTTCCAGGATCGCCTGCTGGCCCCGCCCGTCTATACCCGACCGGAAGAGTTCCGCGGCTGGAAGGTCCCCGAAGTCTTGCTCAGCGGCAACTTCGCCAGGATCGAAGCCTGGCGCAACGAACAGGCCGAACGCCGCACCCGCGAGCGCCGGCCGGATCTGCTGGAGGAAGAAGAGTGATGAATTGCGGGGGGCCGGAGAAAGAGCCCCCAATCACCCATTCCGCGCCGGCGTAGGCAGGCGGCACGCCCCCTTCTTTTTTCCATCATTCCCGTATTCCCCGAGTCTATGGGTAACAGTCCACCCGGCTCCCCCCTCCTCAATCTTCCTTTCGCAGCTGGTAAAGGGTATCGAACAGGGAGGAATCCCGCAAGATGCGCGCACCGCTTTCCATGAGTTCAAACAACTCCAGCTCGCGGGCTTTGCCGTAATTTTTTTCGGCTGCGTACAGCTGCAGCCTCGCATCGGACTCGGCCAGCATGCGGATCATCGCCTTCGGGTCTTGATCCCGGGTGAAGTCAAGATCGCTTTCGCCGGCTACCCGCAGGCCCATCAGCTCCATCTTCTGCTTGCCGCAGCGAAACACCTTGAGATCGGCCGAGCTGCGGTGTTCGAGGTACTGCACTTCCTTCAGCACCTCGTCGAATACGATCTCGCTGAATTGGTCCAGGAGCGCATCCACGCGTTCCGGTTCTTCGGCTTTGAGGCGCGCCCACTCCTGGGCCGGAATGCCCTGGATGGCGAGGAAGCGAACAAATTGCGACCGGACCTCTTCCAGCTCGTCTGGTCTTAAGCGGCGATATTTCATGACTAATCTCCTTGCGGGTTCGCCTGCGAAAAACGCAAAAATTGGTAAACTTGGCACGCCGTTTTGACC
>JAJDFU010000150.1 GCA_020528935.1 Saprospiraceae bacterium
GCTTTTTTTGGAACGAGACGAAAAGCACAAAAAAGGTTGGAGCCGGATCAGTTAAAGCGGGTTGGGGTAAAAACCGAAGTCGCAGCAGAACCCATGGCCGGCAGGACAAATGACCCGGCCTTCACATAAACGCAGAACCCCTCATGTGGAACGTGCAAAAAAACGAGCTGGAGCCTCAACGGGTTATCCGATACCGGATCGAACAGTCGGGGCAAATACTCACGGTGCGCCAATTCTTCACCTTGCTGGCAGAGGATGCTGCAATGCGCAGCTATTACAGCCAGCTGCTGGCGGAGAGTCCATTTCAGGGCTTCTTCTGGGAGCACCCGCCGCTCGCGGAATCCGGGTTGGATACACCCTATGAATTCGTCTTGGTGAGCGGGGATGAGCTGCTCCGAAAGGCACCGCAGCCCACGGCTTTTGCCGAATACTTTCAAGCGGCCGAACCGGCCGTTTCCTTTTCCAACCGGAGTGGCGATGCCCGGCTGGTCGTTCCGGCACCACTTGGCCCGCCTTCCCAGTACACCCATCTGGCTGTCTTTGTGCGGCAGGCCCCGGAAGCCCAGCAAAATGCTTTCTGGCGGTTGGTGGCCGAAGAGGTCCTTCGCGTTCTTCCGTCCGGAAAGCACTGGCTCAGCACGGCCGGTATGGGTGTGCCCTGGCTCCATGTGCGCTTGGATACCCATCCCAAATACTACCGGTATCCTCCGTACCGGCACGCCTGAAAAGTGTGAAATCCCGCCCGGGTTACCGTTGTCATTGTGCCGCCGGCCAGGGATGCAGATTTTATGGCGCAGATCAAATACCCGTTTGCCATGAACCAACGCCAAGCCAGCACCGGCCCGGCCAATGCCATTTACGGACTGGGGTTTATCGGAGCGCTCATTTACTACCTAAGCACGGCCACCGGCTTCTGGATGGGCGTGCTGGGCGTACTGAAGGCCATCGTATGGCCGGCCTTTCTGGTGTATGAAGCGCTGGTACAACTGGGGGCCTGAGCCACAGACCTGAATTCATGGAACAATTCGACCAACTCATCGAGCAATTCCAGAGCTGGACCCTGAGCAGCCTGGTGCTGCAGATCCTGCAGTTTGTATTCTGGGCGGTCCTGGTACTCGTGCTGGCCTGGCTGGCTCGCAAAGCCGTAAACCGGACCATTTCCGACAATTCGCTCCGCTACAAGGCCCGCAAAGCCATTCGCTTCGGGGGCTACATCCTCGTGCTCATCGTGGCTGTGGCCAGCTTTGCCGGGCAAATGCAATACGTGACCGTAGCCCTGGGCCTGATCACCGCCGGCATTGCCTTCGCCCTGCAGGCCGTTATTCAAAGTATAGCCGGCTGGGTGGCTATCCTCAGCGGAGGGATCTACAAACCCGGCGATCGCATCGAGATGAACGGCGTGAAAGGCGACGTGATCGACATCGGGATTACCAAGACCACCCTGATGGAGATCGGGGAATGGGTGAGCAGCGACAACTACAGCGGGCGCATCGTCAAGCTGAGCAATGCATTCGTCTTTAAGGGGCCGGTGCGAAACTACTCCACCGACTTTCCCTTCGTATGGGATGAGATCACCCTGCCCGTAAAATACGGTTCCGACGCCCAACTGGCCGGCGAACTCATACTAGGTGCTGCCCGGCACGAACTGGCCGCCTATGCCGGTTATGCCCGCGAGCACTGGAAGCGCATGGTGAAGATCTACCTCATCGAAGACGCCCATGTGGAGCCCACCCTGACGATGCAGCTGACCGACAACTGGATCGCCTTCAACCTGCGCTATGTGGTGGACTATAAAAAACGACGATCCACCAAACATCAGCTGTACAGCGAGATCCGCCAGGCGATTGGAGAAGCACAGGGCAAGGTCGAGCTGGCATCGGCTACGTTCGAACTGGTGGGATGGCCGGATATGAACGTCCGGCTACCGGAACATAAGAAATGACCCCTCGACAAGGGGGAGAAGGTTCTACCTTGATCGCAAATCAAATCTAGACTTATGGCCAAGAAAAACATCCTGATGCTCACCGGCGACTATGCCGAGGACTACGAAACCATGGTGCCCTTCCAGATGCTGCACATGGTGGGGCATGAAGTGCACGCCGTTTGCCCCGACAAGAAGAAGGGCGACACCATCGCAACTGCCGTGCACGACTTTCTGGGCGACCAGACCTACCGCGAAACGCCCGGCCACCGCTTCCAGCTCAACTATTCCTTCAAAAAGGTGGACGAAAAGGACTACGATGCCCTGGTGATCGCCGGTGGGCGGGCCCCCGAATACCTGCGGCTCAACGAGCGGGTACTGGAGATCACCCGCCATTTTGCCGGGAAGGACAAGCCCATTGCCGCTATTTGCCACGGCATACAGATCCTCACCGCTGCCGATGTGGTGCGCGGGCGCAAGCTTACCGCCTATCCGGCCGTAGGGCCGGAAGTCACCCTGGCCGGCGGCACTTACGTAGACGTACCCGCTACGGATGCCGTAGTGGACGGCAAGCTCGTCACCTCCCCGGCCTGGCCCGGTCACAGCAAGTGGATCGCCGAATTTCTGAAGGTGCTGGGCACGAAGATCGAGCTGTAAACGGCCGGTATACCGCATTTTGCGGGCCCCGATATACATCCCTGCGGTTCGACGGGCAAATCAGAGCACAGGGGGTTCGGGCATGCTCCCCGATAGGTCGGGCGGGCTATCCGTCCGTCAAAAAAGTTCTTCCCCGGATTAAACTTCTTCCGCTGCAGCTCGTCAAATTTGCGTCATACTGCTCGAATGCATAATTTGCCGATGCAATGGGATTCCTCGCGTTAATCGCCTGTTTGAGCTGGCTTCGCCCGGCCGAAGGTCCACGGCAGCCTGTCGTGGTGTATCTGTTCATGGGCGAAGACTGCGTCATCTCCCAGAACTACAGCATGCTGCTGCGCGAGCTGCACGCCGAATACGCACACGAGCAACTCACCTTTTTGGGCTTGTTCCCGCAGCCGTATTCCAGTCCGGAGAAAATGCGGGCTTTCAAAGCAAAATACGAGCTGCCGTTTGCCCTGCAGTTGGACGACGGCCAGCAGTGGATGAAGCGCTTCAACGTGCGGGTCACCCCCGAGGTGGTGGTATACCTGCCCGAAACGGGCGAGGTGCTCTACCAGGGCCGCATCGACAACACCTACTACAGCCTGGGACGCCGACGGCAGGTGACGACCAGCTCGGAGCTCCATGACGTGCTGGAAGCAGTACGGCAGGGCGATTACCGCTCCCACCCCCGCACCGATGCCGTGGGCTGCTTCATCACGCCGGCCGGACCGGCGTTCGAGGATGTGCCCATGTGCGATACGACTTCCCAGCGATGATGGTGGGAAAAAGAAATCAGAAAATCCGAAGCGGGTCAGCAAGCCCGCTTTCCTAAAACAAACTCCCGTTGCCCTATGATCACTCGAATGTTCCTCTTCCTGGCTGCCGCTCTGCCCGTTGTGGCTCAGGGCCAAGGTACGCCCACCTTCAGTGGCGAGATTGCGCCCATCATTTACGACAACTGCGGTGTATGCCACCGCCCAGGCGAGATTGGCCCCATGCCGCTCACCTCCTATCAGGAGGTTAAAAACTGGGGCGCCATGGTGAAATACGTGACCTCCATCCGCTACATGCCGCCCTGGAAAGCCGATCGCAACTATTCCAGCTTTCTGGGCGAGCGCTACCTCACTGAGGAGGAGATCCAGCTGATTGCCGACTGGGTAGACGGCGGCATGCCGCAGGGCAACCCGGCCGAGGAGCCCGCTTTTCCCCAGTTCCCGGACGGCTCCCAGGTGGGCGAGCCCGATCTGGTGCTCTCCTTTTCGGAATCTTATACGCATCAGGGCGACAACAGGGACCAGTACCAGATCTTCGTATTACCTACCGGATTGGAGGAGGATAAGGTCCTGAAGAGCATCGAGCTGCGCCCCGGCAATACGCGCATCGTACACCATGCCCTCTTTGGCCTGGACACCATGGGACGGGCTCGCGACCGGGACGCGCAGACCCCCGAATATGGCTACGAGGGCTTCGGTGGATTCGGCGTGCCCCTGGCCGACAATTTTCCCGGCTACGTACCCGGCGCTCGCCCGCGCCTGTATCCGGAGGGCATCGGCCAGCGCATATACGCCGGCTCCGACCTGCTCATCCAAATGCACTACGCCCCCATACCTGCAGATGAGACGGACTCCAGCACGGTCAATCTCTTCTTTGCCGGTGAAGATGAAGCGATCGATCGATTCGTCCAGGAGCACGTCATGCTGCCTTTTGGAGGTACGCTCACCAACGGCCCCTTCGTCATGCCGGCCGGCACGGTGAAGACCTTTCACGGCCGGTTCACCGTTCCGGCCAAAGTGAGCCTGCTGGGAATCGCCCCCCACATGCACCTGCTGGGCCAGGACTGGCTGGTGTATGCGATATCGCCGGAGGGCGATACCACCAATCTCATCTCCATTCCGGAATGGGATTTCAACTGGCAGGGGGTGTATTTCTTCAAGCGCTTCGTCGTGCTGGAGCCCGGCACGGTCGTCCATGCCTATGCCACCTACGACAACACGGCCGACAACCCGCTCAACCCCAATGATCCTCCGCAGTTCGTGACCTGGGGGGAAGGCACGGCCGACGAGATGTACTATCTGCCCTTCCTCTTCGTGCCCTATGCGCCCGGCGATGAGGACGTGGTCTTCGAGGAAGATATCACGACCTCCCTGGAAGAGGTGCAGGTACAGGCTCCGGAGCACAAGCTGTACCCCGTCTTCCCCAATCCCTCCAGCAGTGGGGAGATCACGGTGGGCTTCTCCCTGGCCTATACCACGCAGGTGAGCCTGCGCCTGGTGAGCATGCAGGGGCAGGAGGTCCGCCGGCTGTTGGACGGGGTGAGCTATGCAGGAGGCCATTACCAAGAGCAAATTCCGGTAGGCGGTCTGGCCGCCGGCACCTATTTCGTGCAGCTGCAAACGGCCGATGGACGAACCCTGAGCAAGGCGTACATTCATCGCTAGGGGGAGAGTCGCGAATCGGCCAGGCAAAGAGACATCAGCCGGAAAATTCGTAGCAGGTCAGGCTTGTTTTAGCCTTGCCAGTGCGGGAGGATAGCTGCGCATGTCCCCAGCCTGCGGTCTACTTCACCCGCTTCAGGTCCAGATCGTGGAGATCGAAGCTGAAGTCGATGTTCGGGGAAATGCCTTTCATCTTAACCCGGATAATCACGGGAACCTGCGAATAATCCGGGTTAAGCACAAGAGTACGAGCTTAGGGTCGTACCGATGGCCGGATCGCTCTTCGGCACATTCAAAAGAAAGCACTTGCGGGTAGGGCTGTCGTTCGTGGATACTTTTTCACTCCCCGTAAACCGAAGGTCACCTGTGCTGTTTAACTTAGCGTATGGCGCATGATCTATTGGCTAATTTGCTCGTGCAGCTCCAAGACTTTATGGCCCTGTACGAGTACGAGCCCCTGCCCGAGTGGAACCAGTATCGCCGGTCCGTGGACAATGGCTTTCAATGCCTGATCCTTTCGGCGACCTCCTATCCGGACGGCGCCATGCTGGAAGCGCATATCGGCATGCGGCACGATCAGGTGGAATCTCTGGTATTCCCCCTGCTCAACGGCCGGCCGGGCTTTGAAGCCAACAGCATGACCCTGGTTACGTCCCTGTCGCGCTTATTTGAGGAAGACCCCGGTCGCTATTGGCTCACCGGTCCGGAGGAAGAGCAGCAGGCCTTAGAGCAGATCAAGGAGCGCTTAGTCCAGCGGGGGTTTTCCCTGCTCCGCCAATTGCAAAGCCTTCAGGCGCTGGACGAGTTGTTCAATGCCCACCCCATGCAGCCGCTGAAAATGGTGCACAACCAGCAACACCGCTGTTTTCGAGGCCTGGCGATCGCTAAACTCAATCAGCGGCCGGATTTCTTCGAACTCGCCGGCATGTATCGCAACCAGCTCTACCGGCTGGGCGCCCAGTCTCGTGACATGGAGCAGTTTGAACGGCTCACCAGCTTTCTGCACACCTATTCCGCCAATTGAACCCAGGCTCAACAATTCCCCATCTGGCTAGTTTTATTGCAAAACAGCTATGCAAGTAGAGGAAAATCACGTGGTGACCCTGTCTTATGATCTGTTCGAGAACGGCCCGCAAGGCGGTCTGCTCGAGCGTATGGATGCTAATTACCCTTTCGTTTTCCTGTACGGTGCCGGGAATTTGCTTCCGCGCTTTGAGGAAGAGCTACACGGCCTCAAAGAAGGCGAAACCTTCTCCTTTACGCTCACGCCAGAGGAGGCCTACGGCCGGCCGGATAAAGAACAAGTGGTTCGCCTGCCCCGGCATGCATTTCAACAGCCCGGGCTGCTGGCCGAAGGCAATCACGTATCCGTTACCGATGAACAGGGACAGGTCCTCAACGGCGTGATCTGCTCGTACGACGAACAGACCGTAGAAGTCGATTTCAACCACGTCATGGCCGGTAAAACACTCCACTTCGAAGGCGTGGTATTGCACATCCGCAAAGCCACTGTAGACGAACTCATTCGCAAACACTACATCCCCGAAGATGGCTCGCACCGGCCCGCACCGGGGGGAGATCTCCTTTAACACATGCCCGCAGTCACCGACACCCAAGTGCGCAACAGCGTACACCAACTCGTAGACGGCCTCTGCCAAGGCTTGTACGAGCGCGAAGAAGCCATAAAGCTGGCCCTGCTCAGTGCCATAGCCGGCGAAAGCATCTTCCTGCTGGGCCCGCCCGGCGTAGGCAAAAGCCTCATCGCCCGGCGGCTGAAATACGCCTTCCGCGACGGCACGTCCTTTGAATACCTGATGAGTAAATTCAGTACGCCCGACGAGATCTTCGGCCCGGTATCCATCAAAAAGCTCAAGGAAGAGGACAAATACGAGCGACAGACCGAGCGCTACCTGCCCGGCGCCAACATCGTGTTCCTGGACGAAATCTGGAAAGCCGGCCCGGCCATTCAGAACGCCCTGCTCACCATCCTCAACGAGAAGATCTATCGCAACGGCGATGAAGATCTGAAGGTCAATATTCGCGGCATCATCACGGCCAGCAACGAACTGCCGCCCCGCGACAAAAGCCTGGACCCCATCTGGGACCGCTTCCTTTTGCGCCTGGAGATGGGCAACATCCGGCGCTTCGACCAGTTCCTGCAAATGATCACCGACACCCGCGATGTGTTTGAAGACGATGTGCCCGAATCGCACAAGCTCAGCCAGGATACGCTCGATCAGTGGAGCCGGCAGATCGACGAGGTAGAAGTTCCCGCAGAGGTGCTGAACACCATTCAACTGGTGAAAGCCCGGCTCGACCAAGAGGCGGAGCATCCGCAGTCCGACAGGCCGGGAGCTATCCACGACCGGCGCTGGAAGAAGATCGTGCGCCTGCTGCGCACTTCCGCTTTCCTCAACGGCCGCTCCCGGGTGGACCTCATGGATTGCTTCCTCATGAAGCACTGCCTGTGGAACCGGCCCGAGCAAAGGGATGCCGTCCTGAATCTCATCACCGAAGCCATTCGCCGGCACGGTTACACCCTGGCTGTCAACCTCAAAATGATCCGCCGGGAAATGGAAGCTTTCGAGGAAGAAGTGGAGCAGGAACTGCGCGTTCGCCATATCCGCAGCGAACAAGTGCTGCAGCCCGTGGACGAGGAATACTACGAACTGCTGCAACAGGACGAGCAGTTTGAGGGCGAGCGCATCCGCATTAAGGATTTTCGGCAGTTGCGCATGGACGAGGCCGAAGTCACCAACATTTACGACGGCGACAATAAGCTGGTCAACCGACTCAAGGCTAAAAAAGGAGCGGACGAGTTCAGCCTGGAACTCACCTACAACTCCCGGCAATACATCTACCGACTGCGCACGCACGAGCGAGAGGTGACCGAAACCCTTTTCAAAACGCCCCACCCGATCGTGGTGAAGCATTGGGAAGAGCGGCAGGAGCGCCTGCACACCTACATTCGCCAGCAGCTGGATCGCTTGCAGAACGAGGCTCCGGAAGAACTTCAGGAGGTGGAGCAAAACCTGTTTGTGGAGGCCGCCTATGCCGAAGTGGTGCAGGCCAACCTGCGCGAAGTGGAAGAAGCCCTGCAAAAACTGCTGCTTCGGCTGGAAAAGGTGCGGCACGCCTATACGAAGCAAGAGTAATACCGTATAAGAGGTGGAGGCTGTCTTGCCCCGTGTCTCGCGTTATTTCCGGCTTTGATCGCAAGGGTTTCAGGAAAAAACCACTGGAGCAAGAGCAGGAACTGCAGCCCCGCCGGCACGGCACCCCTAAAACACTGGAATGATGTCCAAATCCCCGAACATAGCCCCAGAGGTGGCGGAACAATATGAACGCTTCATCGAATTCGGCCAGTTGCTCACCAAGCAGATGCGTCGCTACCTCATCCGCTATCTGCACAATAAGATCGAGCCGGGCAGCTATGAACTTCCGGAGCTGGACGACCAGTATTTCCGCTATTTTCAGCAGGCCCTGGACGATATCTTCGAGGGCACCGGCCTGCTGGAGCTACTGGGTGAAAACCGCCGGATCAGCACCCGGGTGATCACCGACACCCTGCGCTGGCTGCGCAAGACCTACGACAAGGTGCGCCGAAAAAATCCCTATCAGGATGAGCAGGACCGCCTGGAGGGCTGGTCGGTCACCCCCTTGCACGTGCTGGAGCGCCGCTGGCCCCACCTCATCAACTACCTGCGCCAGGAATACCGGCCCGAGCAACTGGACGTGAGTTTTTACCAGGCGCGTTTGGAGGAACTGCTCCAGGACCAGAAGCTGGACCAACTCGATCTTGGCGATCGCCAGCGCCTGGAATTGCTGTACACCGACCTGCTCGCCCAGTGGGACGCCCTTCTGTACGCCAAGATCCTCGACTATCAGCTGCGCCACCTGGAAGAAGAACAGCAAACCTACTGCGGCCTCCTGAAAGCCAAAGTGGACGAATACAAGCGTCTGCAGCAGCTCATCTCCCCATTCAGCGACTATCTGGGCTGGGATCTGTCGCGCAAGTTGTGGCAGGAAACGTCCTTCGATGTGGTGGAGCAATATCACGAGCTGCTCGAAGATGAAAAAGCCATCCGGGAGTTGGCCGAACTCCTGGGAAAACTGCGCGAAGCGGAGATCGAGCTGCAGGAAGAAACCCTCGAAAAGACCATCATCCGCCAGGAGTGGATCCCCGACCCTATGGCCCGCACCGAGATCGTGGGCGTACGCGAAAGCGATGATCTCAACCGGCTGCTGAGCTCGGAAGTAGGCCTGCTGAGCGACCCCGGCACCGAGGACCTCTTCCTGAAGCGATACGCCGACAAAAACCTGCTCACTTTTCGCTACGAGGATAAGAAGCTGGTCAGGAGCGAAGACCAGATCACCGAAGTGTACAACAAGATACGCCAGAAGGAAAAGGGGCCGTTCATCGTATGCGTGGACACCAGCGAAAGTATGATGGGCCGGCCGGAGCAGGTGGCCAAAGTGTGCACCCTGGCTATCCTGAAGATGGCCCTGCGCGAAAACCGGCGCGCCTACCTCATCAACTTCAGCCGGGGCATCGAGACCCTGGACCTCTACGATGTATCCGGATCCATCGATGCCCTGGCCAGCTTCCTGCGCATGTCCTTCTACGGCGGCACCGACATCAGCCTGGCCCTGCACGAAGCCTTCCGCCAGATCCGGACGGAACAGTACCGGGATGCCGACGTGCTGGTCGTCTCCGATTTCATTCTCTACCGCATCGACCCCCGCATACTGGACGAGGTGCGCTATTTCCAGCACCACCACGGCACCCAGTTTCACAGCCTGGTACTGGGCGATCAGGCCAACCGGCAGGTCACCGAGGCCTTTGACACCAACTGGCAGTATGACCCGCGCCAAAAAAGCGTGGTTCGGGCGTTGAACGGGCAATTGCAGGATATCAGAAACCGGTGAAGGGGTCTTTCTTCTCTCTTGTCTTCCCTGTATATTTAATACATAATACGTACTAAACGTGAGGTTGGAGTTGAAGCTAGTCGCTAAATTGATGAATGTCAAAACCTCAGGTTGTAGAAGCTAGATTGTAGAATGCTAGTAAGACATGCTGACGTCCCTATACCCTCTACCTGCTACCCTCTACCGGGAGGTTGGGCCCTGGCTACCATCACCTTACGAAATCTGCCATGCCCAACCTCACGTTACTAAGAAAAAACGGTTTTCAGGCTAATCCGCCTGCCGGGGGATTGTGGTATCCTGAAAACCCGTGAAGGATCCGGGGGACTACCCGGCGATTGGGATGGATAGGAATCTCCATTCAAACGGCCGGAATAAAATAGGTCTTGGTAGAAAGGTCATTTTATCCTGAAAACCGTATAATAAGCTGCTTACCGTGTCTGTTTGCCACGATTTCATCGATCAATATGAAGGAGTCCAACAAGAGCTTCTCACCTACCTGGATGAACTCATCTCCTCCTTTCCGGAGGTCACCTGCAGGCTCCGGTACCAACTGCCGTTCTACTACCGCAAAAGCTGGATCTGTTATCTCAACCCCACCCAAGACGGGATGGTGGAACTGGCGTTCACCCGCGGCAACGAACTGTCCAACGAACAGGGGCTGCTGGCTTCCAGAGGTCGCAAGCAGGTGTATAGCGCAATGTTCTCGTCTATCCTGGATGTAGATGAGAATGAGTTACTGGAAGTACTTCAGGAAGCGTTTGTGCTGGATGCCGAGGTGCCTTATGCATCCAAGCGGAAAGGAAAGTAGCTCACTTGGGCGTTCCCATGCGAAACTGGACCGGAAGTACCAGATGGGCGTCCACTTGCTTGCCGCCGGCCCGGGCGGGAATCCAGACCAGGTCTTCCTGCGCGCGGCGCACGGCATTCATCGCAGCTTCGCCGCAGCCGCCGCCTATGTCTTTGACCACTTGCAGGTCGCGCATTTCACCGGTGGCGGAAAGCGTGAAACCGACCTGAACGATGCCCTGGATATCCTCTCGAATGGCATCGCCCGGATACCGCACCTGATCGAACACCCGTGTCAGCAATTCGCGCATAGCGCATTCGCCGCGGGCCTGTTCGCCGGCTTCTTCCGCGCAGGATTCCGGATAGGGCAATTGATCGACCTCCTCGACCAGGATCTCGGCAATGGATTGGGCACCGACAGCTCCCCCGAGAAGGCAACAAAGGGGCAGCAGCAACAGATAACGGATCGCCATACGAAACGGTTTCGGGATATTTATCCCAAGTATACGCAATTACCGCCTACTTCACGCCTTCCGAAGACCGGAGCCGCAACACTGGAGAGTGGGCGCCGGCCTGTCCCTCCGATGGGCTTTCCGGCTGGTTCTCCTTCGCGACTCAGGCATTCGTCTCCGACCCCAGGACTGAGGAGAAGTATTCCCGGTTCATACGGGCAATGTTCTCCACGGAGATCTCCTTGGGGCATTCCGCTTCGCAGGCTGTGATATTGGAACAGTTGCCGAAGCCCTCCTTATCCATCTGAGCCACCATGGCCTGCGCCCGGCGCTTGGCTTCCGGTTTGCCCTGGGGCAACATGGCCAGGTGCGATACCTTGGCCGACACAAACAGCATGGCAGAAGCATTGGGGCAGGCAGCTACGCAAGCTCCGCAACCGATGCAAGTAGCGGCGTTGAAGGCCTCGTCGGCGGCCTCTTTGCGCACGGGAATGGCGTTGGCGTCCTGTGCCTGGCCGGTATTCACCGCCACATAACCGCCCGACTCGATGATGCGGTCAAACGAAGAGCGGTCCACGACCAGGTCGCGGAGTACGGGAAAGGCCTTGGCCCGGAAGGGCTCGATGGTGATGGTTTCGCCATCCTTGAAGTGGCGCATGTGCAGCTGGCATGCCGTGGTGCCCTGCATGGGTCCGTGCGGGTATCCGTTGATCACCATGCTGCAGGTGCCGCAGATGCCTTCCCGGCAGTCGTGTTCGAAGGCGATGGGGCGCTTCTTCTCGGCCACCAGACGCTCGTTGAGCACATCCAGCATCTCCAGAAAGGACATGTCCGGATTGACATCGTCCATTTGATAGGTCTGAAACTGGCCTTTGGGAAATTCACCTCCCTCACGCCATATTTTGAGCCTGAGCTTCATGTCGTATTTCGATTTTCGCTTTACAGAGAACTATGGGTCGTACCGGTTTGGGCGTATCCCAACGAGAGGGGACACCTCCTGAACCGAATCATTTGTAGGAACGGGTTTTGAGTTCGACATTTTCGAAGACCAGCTCCTCTTTATGGAGTTCGGGTTCTTCGTCCCAGCCTTTGTATTCCCAGGCCGACACATAGGCGTAGTCCTCGTCATTGCGCAGGGCTTCACCTTCTTCGGACTGGTACTCCTCGCGGAAGTGCCCGCCACAGCTTTCGTTGCGATCCAGGGCGTCCACGACCATGAGTTCGCCCAGTTCCAGGAAGTCGGCCACGCGATAGGCTTTCTCCAGCTCGGGATTGTATTCTTCATTGGTGCCGGCCACATACAGGTCGTTCCAGAACTCCTCACGCAGTTCGCGGATCATCTGGCGGGCACTTTTCAGCCCCTCGGCATTGCGGGCCATACCGCAGTAATCCCACATGATGCGACCCAGGCGGCGATGAATGCTTTCGGGGCTCTGGCTGCCGTCGATGCTGAGCAGTCGATCGATCTGTCCCTTGACATTGTTCTCCGCTTCGGCAAAGGGCTCCTGATCGGGGTCGATGGGGCCGGTGCGGATCTCGCCGGCCAGAAACTGTCCGATGGTGTACGGAAGCACGAAGTAGCCGTCGGCCAGGCCCTGCATAAGGGCCGATGCGCCCAGGCGGTTGGCGCCATGGTCGCTGAAGTTGGCCTCTCCGATGGCAAAGAGCCCGGGAATATTGGTTTCCAGGTTGTAGTCCACCCACAGCCCGCCCATGGTGTAGTGGACGGCCGGATAGATCATCATTGGCGTTTTGTAGGGGTTCTGGCCCTTGATCTTCTCGTACATCTCGAAGAGGTTGCCGTACTTGGCCTCCACCACTTTTTCGCCCAGCTGGCGCACGGTGCCCTCGTCGGGATTGTGCATACCCCGGGTGTGGGCTTCAGAACGGCCATAGCGCATGATGGCGTCGTTGAAGTCCAGGTAAACGGCCAGGCTATTCTGATTCACGCCCCGGCCCTCGTCGCATACCTGCTTGGCGGCACGACTGGCCACGTCGCGGGGCACCAGATTGCCAAAGGCCGGATAGCGGCGCTCCAGGTAGTAGTCGCGCTCCTCCTCGGTCAGGTCCGTCGGTTTCAGGCGGCCTTCGCGTATAGCTTGCACGTCTTCCATTTTCTTGGGCACCCACACGCGACCGTCGTTGCGCAGCGACTCGCTCATCAGCGTGAGCTTGCTCTGGTAGTCGCCCGATACGGGAATGCAGGTCGGGTGGATCTGCGTAAAGCAGGGATTAGCCATAAAGGCGCCGCGCTTGGTGGCCCGCCAGGCAGCGGTCACATTGCAGTTCATAGCATTGGTGCTCAGGTAGAACACATTGCCGTAGCCGCCGGTACCCAGCACCACGGCATGTGCGGCGTGGCGTTCGATCTTTCCGTTGAGCAAATTGCGGGTGATGATGCCGCGAGCCTTACCGTCCACGATCACGACATCGAGCATTTCGTGGCGATTGTACATTTCCACATTGCCCAGGCTGATCTGCCGGCTCAGGGATTGATAAGCGCCCAACAGCAGCTGCTGCCCCGTCTGGCCGCGAGCATAGAAGGTGCGGCTCACCTGTACCCCGCCGAAGGACCGGTTGGCCAGCAGACCGCCGTACTCGCGAGCGAAAGGCACGCCCTGTGCCACAGCCTGATCGATGATGTTGACGCTCACCTCGGCCAGGCGGTGTACGTTGGACTCCCGGGAGCGATAATCCCCGCCTTTGATCGTATCGTAAAAGAGGCGATATACGCTGTCGCCGTCGTTCTGATAGTTTTTGGCAGCATTGATGCCGCCCTGTGCCGCAATGGAGTGCGCCCGTCGCGGGCTGTCGTGAAAGGTGAATACCTTGACGTTGTAGCCCAGCTCGCCCAGGGTGGCCGCGGCGGAAGCTCCGGCCAGCCCCGTGCCTACCACGATGATGTCAATGCGGCGTTTATTGTTGGGGGCCACCAGTGGGACTGTAGACCGGTAGTTGGTCCACTTTTCCGAAAGAGAGCCCGCCGGTACTTTTCCATCTAATTTCATGCGCTGTATAGGTTTTTGATGTAGCGAACACTACCACCAGCCGTTCTCCGCCCCGTACATATACACGGGGATGACGGCGAACCCAAGTGGTATGACAACCGAATACACCTTGCCAATAAACTTAATGGCCGGGGTGTACTTCTGGTGATTGATGCCCAGCGTCTGAAAGGACGACTGGAAGCCATGCCAAAGGTGAAATGCGATCACCAGCATGGATATGACGTAAAAGATGACGAAGCCCGGATTGGTAAATGCATAGACCACGGGTTCGTACAGGTTCTTGACCTCCTGGCCGTCCACCGTGACGTAGTTCAGCCGATCCAGCTTCATTTGCAGCCAGAACTGGTACATGTGTATGGCAATAAAAACGAAAATGATGGTACCCAGCCAACCCATGTTCTTACTGGCAAAGCCGCTGGTTTTTATCGTGCGGGTTACTTTCACCGCATATCGGTCATTGCCTCGTGCAACGCGGTTCTGGCGCCACAATATCCATCCTTGAACGGCATGCAGCAAAATAAACGCATACAACCCATAGGAGATCACCTTGATCAGTGGATTGTGTGTCATAAAATAGGCGTAGACGTTGAACGCTTCTCCTCCGTCGTCGTACAACAACTGCAGATTCCCGGCCAGATGCACCACGAGGAACAAAATGAGAAACAGGCCGGTAAGGCTCATGATCAGTTTCTTCCCCAGGGAGGAGGTCAGAAAACTGGATATCCAACTCATACGTCAGCGTTTTGTTTTTTGTTAGTTCGGCAGCGGTGAACATACGCGTGGCCCTCACCGTTTCCGGCGGAGCATTTTCACCTGTGCAAATGTATTAGTTTAAAGCCCGCCTCATCCATGGAGGTTTGGTGTGTCCCGTTTCGCCCGTTTATTTCGAATGATTCACACTAAATTGCACCTTTCCGCCATGAAAAAGCCGACCTACACCTTCGACCAGTTTTTGAGCTACTTCCCGGAACCAGCCCTGCCCATGTTGCTCAATGAAGAAGCGATTCAGACTTTTAGCCGGCAGAACAAACCCTTACCGGGTCCTTTGATCGAGCAGTTTTCGGCAGCTCTGCAAGAGGGACCAACCGATGAATTTACGGAATTCGTAGCCTGCTTCCGTTTGAAAAACACCGGGCCCATGTATGCGCTCGTCTATTGGAAAGCCCATCTGCTCAGCCACGAATACCACCTGGCGACCTTTACCAGAGAGGGCAGGCTCATCGACCGGCGGGGCCTGGCCGGAACTTATTCCGATGGAGAATCGTTAATTCGTTCGGTAGCCACCATCGAAGAAGATTGGGAAATCATTGTCGTGAGCGGTCAGTCCCATAACGGCCGCTTTCAGGCATCTGATAGCAGAACCATTCAACTCGAGATCCTTCCCGATGGCAACATTGTGGACGTGCAATGACCCTACCGGCGCAAAGGCGGCCGAAAAGGCTGTACCTTTAGCCCAACTAAAACCCGAACACTGAACCACGGCGTTCAAGCCATGAAATACTATGCCGAAAAATAATAAGAAAAAGGGCAAGCCGCTGAAAAAGCTCAGCGCTACCCAACTGCAGAAAGAACTGCTCAAATTTTTCCGACGACACCCCCGAAAGCGCTACAATCCGCGCCAACTCGCCAAAAAGCTCCAGGTAGCCAACAACAAGGACTCTATGCAGCACGCCCTGGGGCAGCTGGTGGAGCAGAATCAGCTCACGCCACTGGAAGACTACAAATACCAACTCAAAAAGAGATCCGGACCGCCGCCCAGTGTATCCAAGCAATACGAAGGCACGGTAGATATGACGCAGTCCGGTGCAGCCTACATCATCTGTGATGGACTGGAGGAAGACGTCCGGGTATCGGCCAACAAGCTCAATACCGCCCTAAACGGCGACAAGGTGCTTATCCGCGCCTGGACCCCCCGCGGCCGCAAGCGCATGGAGGGCGAGGTGCTCAAGGTGCTGGAACGCGCCACCAAAAACTACCTCGGCACCTACTGGAAATACGAAACCTACGGGCTGGTAGCTCCGCATGGAAACATTCCCCTCGATATTCTGGTGCAGGACGAAGATGCCAAGGGCGCCCGGGACGGCGACAAGGTGGTAGTCAACATCACCGGCTGGACCGGGGGCAAAGTACAGCAGCCCAAAGGCGTGGTGACTACGGTGCTCGGTCCGGCCGGCAGCAACGAGATCGAGATGAAATCCATACTCATCAACAATGGATTCGATCTCGAATTTCCGAAGGAGGTGCTCCGGGAAGTGGATCAGCTGCCCGGCCACATCAGCGAGGAAGAGGTCGCCAGGCGCCGCGATATGCGCCAGACGACCACCTTTACCATCGATCCGCTCACGGCCAAGGATTTCGACGATGCGCTCTCCGTGCGTTGGCTGGACAACGGGCACCTGGAAATAGGCATTCACATCGCCGACGTAGCGCACTACGTGCGCGAAAAATCGGCTCTGGACAAAGAGGCCTACGAGCGTTCCACCTCCGTCTATCTGGTGGACCGCGTACTTCCCATGCTGCCGGAGCGCCTGTCCAACGAA
Source organism: Saprospiraceae bacterium (assembly GCA_020528935.1). GTDB lineage: Bacteria > Bacteroidota > Bacteroidia > Chitinophagales > Saprospiraceae > JAJDFU01. The sequence goes on from JAJDFU010000150.1 coordinate 16,711, forward strand.
CTGTGCTCACTGCGTCCCAATGAAGACAAGCTCACCTTCTCCACCGTGGTGACCTTCGACAAGGACGGCCGCCTCCAGAAGCGCTGGATCGGTCGCACCGTCACCCATTCCGACCGGCGCTTTACCTATGAGGAAGCCCAGCAGATCATGGAAGCCGGCATCGGCCCCTATGTTCAGGAATTGCGCGAGCTCAATAAACTGGCCAAAATGTTGCGCAAGCGCCGCTTTCGCAACGGTTCCATCAATTTCGAGACGGATGAGGTGCAATTCCGCCTGGACGAGAACGGCGTACCGGTAGAGATCTACCGCAAGCAGCGCAAGGACGCCCACCTGCTGGTAGAGGAGTTCATGCTGCTGGCCAACCGGGTGGTGGCCGAGTTCATCGACCGGAAGGCCGAAAAGGATGGCAAGCGGGAGATCCCCTTCGTCTATCGCATACACGACGAGCCCGACCCCGACAAGGTGGAGGAACTGGCCCGCTTCGCCAGGGAGTTCGGTGTGGAGATCAAAACCGACACGCCGAAGCAGATCGCCCAGTCGTACAACCGAATGATGAAAGCCGCCGAAAAGGACCCGCACCTCAAGCTGCTGGCGCCCATTGCCATACGCACCATGGCCAAGGCGGAATACAGCACCGAGAACATCGGCCACTACGGCCTCGGCTTTGCGCACTACACGCACTTTACCTCCCCGATCCGCCGCTATTCCGATGTGCTGGCCCATCGCATCCTCTACCCCAACCTGCAGAGCGGCAAAAGCTACCGGGTGAACAAGGTGCCCCTGGAAGAGCAGTGCAAGCACATCAGCCAAATGGAGCGTCGCGCCATGGATGCCGAACGCGAATCGGTGAAGTACAAGCAGGTGGAATTCATGAGCCGGCACATTGGCGAGGAGTTCGACGGTATCATTTCCGGCATCATCGAGCGGGGCTTCTTCGTGGAGATCCAAGCGTCGCTCAGCGAAGGTATGGTGCCCTTCGACAGCCTGAAGGACCGCTACGAAATGCAGCCGGGCGGGCTCAGCTTCAAGGGCATGCGCAGCGGCAAAGTGTACAAGATGGGGGGCGACGTGCGCGTGCGCGTACTGCGCACCGATCTCACCAAGCGACAGATCGACCTGGAGCTGGTCGGGGAATAATACCGGTTTTAGGACAACCCGCCTGCCATGCCTTGGGCAGGAAATCCGGGCGGTCAGGAATGCCAACCGAAAAAGATCATTTTACCCTTGAAATAGTAAAAAAACCAGGGTCGCCGGTTGGCTACCGGCGACCCCGCTTTGCATGAAGGAAAACTTGGTGTAAACGAGTTTAACGTTTAGGCTAGTCGATTCTCTACTTAGTAGATGCATTTTGCGCCCCAAACGCTGCCCGGCCTTGGGGATTTTTTTTCTCTTTTCTTTTCGAAGACAGTCAGCCGTCTGACTGTCAGCCCTTTATCAAGCTTCAAAATTCCTGACGCAAGCCCAGGAAAAGCCCAAGATTGGCCATGCGCTGTACGGCCTGATACTGATCGACGGTCGCCGGCCGGGGAAAGTATTTGACGTGCGGCTCCAGCAGGAGCTGCAGGCCGGGGTTGAGCAGGTACCCCAGCTGGAGGCTGCCGTACCAGCCCAGGCCGATCCGGTTGCGAAAGGCGGGCCAGGATTCGGGTTGGCCGGAACTGAAACGCACCGGCTCCATTTCCGGAGAAAGGAATTCGCCATCTGCGGAGAACAGGAG
>JAJDFU010000105.1 GCA_020528935.1 Saprospiraceae bacterium
ACCCGAAGCAGCGGCTATGGTGAGCCGCATGCTCAAAACCGTCGTAGACAGCGGTACCGCTCAGCGCCTCCGCTACGGCTTCGGCCTGTACGGTTCTATAGCCGGCAAGACCGGCACCACCCAAAACCAGTCCGACGGCTGGTTCCTGGGCTACACCCCCCGACTGGTGACCGGCGTATGGGTGGGTGCCGAAAACCCGGGCATCCACTTTCGCACCCTCTACCGCGGCCAGGGCTCCAGTACGGCCCTGCCCGTCTGGGGCAGCTATATGAAAAAAGTGCGGGCAGACCGGAACTATCGCAACCTCTTCTACGGCAACCTGAACCTGCCCAACGACAGCCTGCAGCAGCTCATGGCCTGCCCGCCCTACCTGCCCGAAATGCCGCTCCTGGCCGATATGTGGGCATTGTACCGCGAAAATCCAGGGCTGTTCAACCAGTTGTTCCGCAGCCTGCAACGGGCGGATTCCAGCGAATTGCAGCCCCTGGAGTTCAAGCCGCGGCGTCCCTTTGAAAGCCAGGAAGCCTACTTTCAGCGCATGGCCAACTACAACGAGCGCCTGCGCGAACGGGAGGAACGCCGCCTGAAGCGGAAAGAGTTCTGGAGCCGCTTATTGTTCGGCGAAAGCCGCAGCGATAAAGGTACTCCCGAAGAGCAGTGAGGACAGGCACTAAAGACGCCATGTCGCGATGTACCGCAAACTGAGACCACAAGAATCGGGCATCTACCGGACTCTCCGCCTGGAGAGCCTGTACCGGTTTCCCGATCATTACGGATCCACCTTCGAGCGCGAACAAGCGCAGGCAAGGCTCCCCTATGAAGAATACATCGAGCGGGAGGCTGCGGGGAAGTTCGTTACGGGCGCTTTTTCCGGTGAGCAACTGGTGGGCATCTGTGCTTTTTTTCAGCAGGAGGCGCCGCGCTTCCGGCACCGCGGCGCCATCATTCAAATGTACGTCCGGCCCGATCAGCAGGGCCGGGGCCTCGGCAGAGGCCTCCTGGATGCCACGATGCGCGAAGCGTTCACCCGCCCGGGGCTCGAACAGATCCTCCTGGACGTCGTCTCCGACAATGCGCGTGCTATACGCCTGTACCAAAAGGCCGGCTTCAGGCTGTACGGCCGGCTGCCCAATTACCTCAAGCGCGAAGACGGCTATCTGGACCTGCTCGAATTCGTTCGTTTCCGTACGGCCTGACGTGCGGTTGGCACAGCCGATCCCAATAACTGCAGGGGCTGGCAGGTCCGGGCGAATTGCCGTAGCTTCGGCCCCGAGCATCCTTGGACCCAAAAACGGACACACACACAAACCAAGCCATATGAAGACCGCATCCCTGATCCTCGGTATCAGCCTGATCGCCACGGCACTGCACGCGCAGCAAACCCTCCCTGCCATAGAGGTCAAAACCCTGGATGGCCAGGCGGTGAACATTCAGGCCTACGGCCAGAACGAAAAGATCACCGTACTCAGCTTCTGGGCTACCTGGTGTGCCCCCTGTAAAAAGGAGCTGGATGCCTACGCGCGCCTCTATGCGGACTGGCAGGCCAAGTACGCGGTGGAGGTGCTCGCCATCACCATCGACAATCAGCGCGCCCTGCCCCGGGTAGCCCCCATGGTGGCGTCCCGGGAGTGGCCCTTTGAGGTGCTGTCGGATGCCGGGCAGCGCCTGCAGCGCGCACTCGATTTCCAGACCATTCCGCAAACCTTCGTGCTGGACCGGGAAGGGCGGATCGCGTACGCTCACTCGGGCTTTGTACCGGGAGACGAATACGAATTGGAAGAAAAAATCAGGGAATTGGCCGGCAAAGAGTAAGCCGGTCCGCAGATCGCTCGTTCGATTCTGCGCGGAGGGCAGCGAAAACCGAACGGGCCTGCCGCTCACTCACCATTCCATACCGGGGTAGGCCCGCTGCAAAAACTGCATATCGGCCAGGATGTAGCCCAAATGCTCGGTGTGCCGGCCCTGTTTTCCGCCGCTTTGCATCCAGTCATCTTCCGGCCGGTGGAGGGTAGCCTGGTCGAGGATATCTTTCACCCGCTCCTCCCAGCTTTTCCGGACGGCCGTGAGCGAGGCGCCCATGCCGGATTGGTGTGCGGCCTCATCCACCTCGTCGGGCGTGCAGCATTCGCCGGTGTACATCCAGAGGTCGTCCACGGCCGTTTGCATGCGCCGGTGGCTTTCTTCCGTACCGTCGCCCAGGCGGATCATCCACTCGCTGCTGTAGCGCAGATGGTAGGTGGCCTCTTTGATCGCTTTTTCGGCTATGGCGGCCACCTGCCGGTCGGTACTGTGCAGGAGCTGCTCCAGCAGGGGATGATGAAAGGCATCGAAGAAAAACTGGCGGGCGATGGTATGGGCGAAATCGCCGTTGGGCTGCTCTACCAGCAGGAGGTTGCGAAAATCCCAGGCGTCGCGCTGGAAGGCCAGCTGGTCCTCATCCCGGCCCTGGCCTTCCAGCTCGCCCGCATAGGTGAGCCAGCTCCGGGCCTGCCCGATGAGGTCGAGGGCTACATTGGTGAGGGCGATGTCCTGTTCCAAGACGGGACCGTGCCCACACCACTCCCCCAGGCGCTGGCCGAGAATGAGCGCATTGTCGCCGAGGCGAAGCAGGTAGTCCAGCGCGGGCGGAAATCCGGGATGGGCATCCATAGGCGGTCAGATGTGTTTCACCTCATCGGGGAGGTCGTAAAAGGTGGGATGGCGATACACCTTGTCATCGGCCGGATCGAAGAGCGAGTCGGCATCCGTGGGGCTGGAGGCCGTGATGTGCCTGGACTCCACCACCCAGATGCTCACGCCTTCATTGCGGCGGGTGTATACATCGCGGGCATTTTCGATGGCCATTTCCGCATCGGCGGCGTGCAGGCTGCCCACGTGTTTGTGGCTCAGGCCGCTTTTGCTGCGGATAAATACTTCCCAGAGGGGCCAGTTCTTTTTCATAGCACTAAGTGTTAAGCCACCTGAGCGGATTGCTCCTTGCGGCGGCGGCGTTTTTCGGCATGGGCCAGGGCAGCTTCGCGCACCCAGGCACCCGCTTCGTAGGCTTTGCGGCGGGCCTCAATGCGTTCTTTGTTGCAGGGTCCGTTGCCCTTCACGACGTTCCAGAATTCATCCCAGTCGATGGGGCCGAAATCGTAGTGGCCGCGCTCTTCGTTCCACTTCAGCTCGGGATCGGGCAGGGTGAGTCCCAGAAACTCGGCTTGCGGCACGGTGACATCCACGAAACGCTGGCGCAACTCGTCGTTGGTGAAGCGCTTGATCTTCCAGGCCATGCTTTGGGCTGTGTGCTTGGAGTCGGCGTCATTGGGGCCGAACATCATGAGCGAGGGCCACCACCAGCGGTTGAGGGCATCCTGGGCCATGCGCTTTTGCACCTCCGTGCCGCGGCACAGCGTGAGCATGATCTCGTAGCCCTGGCGCTGGTGAAAACTCTCTTCCTTGCAAATGCGCACCATGGCCCGGGCGTAGGGCCCGTAGCTGCAGCGACACAGCGGCACCTGATTCATGATGGCAGCGCCGTCCACCAGCCAGCCGATGGCGCCGATGTCGGCCCAGGTCAGGGTGGGGTAGTTGAAGATCGAGCTGTATTTGGCCTTGCCTTCGTGCAGCTCCTCCAGCAGGTCGTCGCGTTCTACGCCCAGGGTTTCGGCCGCGGCGTAGAGATACAGGCCATGACCGGCTTCGTCCTGCACTTTGGCCAACAGCGCCAATTTGCGGCGAAGGGAAGGCGCGCGGGTGATCCAGTTGCCTTCCGGAAGCATGCCTACGATCTCCGAATGGGCGTGCTGGCTGATCTGGCGGACCAGCGTCTTGCGATAGGCATCGGGCATCCAGTCCTTGGGCTCGATGCGCGCTTCGGCATCGATGCGCTCCTGAAATTGCTGTTCGAGTGCTACTGATGAAGACATGGTGAAAACCGTATTTTTTACAAATATAAGCCACAAACGGAACAATTGTTGGTATGCTTGTTGTTGTTTTGATCGGCTGGCTTACCAACTCAAAAATTGACCCTGCCCTTACTTTAGGAGACGGAAGTCATTCTTGCGCCACCCGCAATTTGGTATATTGGCCGTTGTGACTGAATTCATTTTCTGTGCAATCATTTGCCTTTCCTTTTCCGGCATCTGTTGCCCGCTGAGCTAACCTTTATCACTATTTCATGGCTATCTTACTGTTTTTCATTGCCCACTGGTATCTGTCTCTCTTTTGCCAGACCTTTTTTCACCATCGCTATGCAGCACACGGCATGTTCAGCATGTCGCGGGGCTGGGAAAAATTCTGGCATGTATTTTCCTGGATCTGCCAGGGCTCTTCGTACCTGAGTCCTTATGCCTACGGGGTCATGCACCGCATGCATCACGCTTATGCCGACACCGAAAAAGATCCGCACTCGCCCCAGTTCGATCCCGATTTTTTCTCCATGATGTTGCGCACGCGCAAGATCTACAACGGCATTTTCGACGAGGATTTCCCGGTGGAGGAGCGCTTTACCAAAAACGTGCCCAGCTGGCGATCCTTTGACCTCTTTGCCTCCTTCAACGGCGTCCGGGTACTTTGGATCCTGGCGTACATCGGCTTTTATCTGGCCTTTGCCTCCTCCTGGTGGCTGTTTCTGCTCATCCCCGTTCACATCGCTATGGGACCGGTGCACGGGGTCATCATCAACTGGTTTGCCCACAAGTACGGCTACACCAATTTCAAGGTGAACGACACCTCCAAGAACCTCTGGCCGTGGGACCTGCTCATGCTGGGCGAAGGCCTGCACAACAACCACCACAAGAACGGCAACCGCCCCAATTTCGGCTGGAAAAAGTGGGAGTTCGACCCGGTCTATCCCGTCATCCGGCTATTCGACCGCCTGGGGATGATCCGGCTGCAAAAGCCGGCAGCGGTTGTAGCCATCCGTGAGGAAAAAGTCTCTGCCGAGGTCTAGGCCACGATACACTGGTACGGCGAGGGCGGCTCGTCCTGCATAGCCTGTACGGCCTGGAGTGCCTTCACCCGGCCGTGCTGGATGCGCAGTTCGGTAGCGCTCTTCCCGGCAGTGAGCGAATCGCCCAGGATGCCCGCATCCGGCTGGATGAGCACCGAGCGGAAGGGGCGAAGGAACGCCCCGCGGGATTCGGTTCGAAAGTCGTAATCCCGCAGGCGCACATCCAGGCCGGCCTCCTCCAACTGGAGCAGCAGATCGTTGATGCGCAGGAATTCCCGCAGGTCGTTCTCGAAGATCTCGTCCAGAACGATATCCACCAGGGCCCGCATGGCGATCTCCACCACATTGGAGGAGCCCATGCGCTTGAACCCGAGCTGTCCGCTGCTGCAGTTCACGATGAAGACGGTGTATTCCTCATCGGGTTGGCTACTGCGGTTGATCACCCGGATCAGGTTGCCGAGGGGCGAGACGTTCTTGAGTCCGCCGTCCACATTCTGAAAAATGGTGCGCTCCTGCAATTGCACATCGGATACGGGCTCCCACACGATGGGCATGACGGTGGAGGCCAGCACCCCGTTGACAAAGGCCTCATCCGAACGGAAGTCGCGCTGGGAAAGGGCGTAAAACTGCCCCGAATCCAGCGAGACGAAGCCGCAGTAAAAGTCGCCGGGGCCGACGGCCGACCGCTCCAGGTGGGTATCCAGCAGTTGCCGCAAGGGCGCATTGTCGGCTATGGCCCGAAAATCTGCGATGCCCCTGCGCAGGGCCTGGTTCAACTCCTGCCGCTTTTTGCCGCTGAATACCAGACCGAATAGGCGGCCGAGGTTCAGGTCTATCCCCGGTAGAAAGTGCTTTGAAAGGGTATCCAGGTCCACATCGATCTTGAGCTCGCCGGTGCGGTCCTGCGTGTCGATGAAGTCGGAGGTGTAGATGACCTCCACGCCGCGCTCGGCCACGTCCTGCCAGATTTTCTGCAGCACCTCCGGTTTGTTCATGGCTACCATGGCCCCGTTGAGAGCGCCTACCGACACCCCCGCGATCAGGTCGAACTGCATGGGGCCTTCCCGTCCGGTGATCGCCTGCCATTGTTCGCGCAGCACCTGCAAGGCACCGGCCTGGAAGGCCCCGCGGAAGCCGCCTCCACTGAGCACCAGGGCGTATTTCTGTTTTTTGGCCATTTTAAAATAAATATTAAGCCGGTTAGAGCTGTTTGGACTTCACCCTTTGGAGCGAAATCCCAACAGCACTTAGTCTCCGGCGGTCTCCAGTCCTTTCAGGGCGCCCAGCAATTTGTCCTTCACTTCGGAGCCAAACTCTTTCAGACCGGTATTTCCGATCAGGCTGATCAGGAACTCGGGATTGATCATGCCCACCTCTGTGCCCTGTTCTCCCCGGTCGATGAGGTACACATTGCAGGGCAGCAAGGCCCCCAGGTGCTCTTCCCGGCGCACGGCTTCATAGGCGTAATGCGGATTGCAGGCCCCCAGGATCTTGTAGGGCTCGACATCGACATCCAGCTTTTTCTTGAAGGTGGCGGCCATATCGATCTCGGTGATCACGCCGAAACCGGCTTCGGCCAGGGCTTCCCGCACGGCAGATTCGGCTTCGGCCACCGGCATGGGCAATTGTACGGAGAGGTAGTATGGCGCAGGTTGGTTTGGATCGGTCATAGTCAACGTTTTTGGGCACCCGAACGCACCCGGTATAGCGGGAATTGGAGTGGAGAGCCGCTTAGCCGGAGGGTCCGCGGTTTCAGGCCCTCGCTGCCGGGCGCGCTCCGACCTCAATACCGCGAAGAGCCTCCGGCAGGTCAACGGCACGCGACAATCGTCGAAAGCGAAGCCAGGCTTTTCGTGCCTGCCTGCGCCTGCTCCGGGCCCTTTCCAGTGCCCAAAATACGCACTGCTCCGGTAAGCCTTTACAAACCTCCCTGCCCCGGCCGACGTTTACGACTAGATTTTACGAAACCCCCCAAGACCATGAAACCGCAAACGCAATTTTGCAAACGTGTCGGAACGCCCACGAAAGAGGACCCTGCGGGCGGAGGTACCCATGCGGACGGCAGCAAGAGTTTGGTCTATTGCAGTTATTGCTACCGCGACGGCGCCTTCGTGGACAACTTCCACTCCGCAAACGAGATGGTGCACTTTGTGCGGGGAAAACTTCGCGAAATGGGGATCGGCCCACTGCGCCGCTGGCTGTACACGCTCCACATTCCCCGCCTGGAACGCTGGTCGGGCAGCTGAGCCAAACAAAAAACGGGCACGGTACGTTTTTTCTGTGTATCTTTGCCTGCAGCAAGAAGAAAGAAATCTCGAAAGAGGGAACTCCGGTTCCCTCTTTTTTATGTGCATACGACATGACGGAAACCGAAGCGCGCGTACGGGACCTGATGCAGAAGAAATTTGAGGAGCCGGAATTTTCGGACTGCTTCCTGCTGGAGATCCGGCTGTTGCCCACCAACAAGCTGGAGGTATTCATCGACAGTGATTCGGGCGTCAGCTTTGACCAGTGCCAGAAGGTAAGCCGGTATCTGGAAGGCTACCTGGACGAGGAAGGCTGGCTGGGCGAGCGCTACGTGCTGGAAGTGAGCTCGCCCGGCGTAGACCGGCCCCTGGTGCTGGCCCGGCAATATCCGCGCAACCTGGGCCGCAAACTGGAGATCAAGACCGTGGACGGCGAAAAGCGCACCGGCCTGCTCACGGCCGTACAGGACACGGGCATCGAACTCGAAGTGAGCGAAAAGATCAAAGAAGGCAAAAAGACCCGGCGCGTCAAGCGATCGCATTTCATTCCGTTTGAGTCGATCGAGAAGGCGCTGGTAAAAATCCAATTTTAAAAAACCAAGCAATGAACCTGGTTGATACCTTTTCGGAATTCAAGACCGGAAAAAACATAGACCGGCCCACCATGGTGCGGGTGCTGGAGGATGTATTTCGCACGCTTATCCGGAAGAAATACGGCTCCGATGAAAATTTTGAGGTGATCGTCAACACGACCAAGGGCGACCTGGAGCTGTGGCGGGTGCGCGAGGTCGTTCCCGACGGCGAGGTCACCGACGAGGGCAGCGAGATCTCCATATCCGAAGCGCTGGCCATAGATGAAGATTACGAGGTGGGTGAAGAGTGCTATGAACAACTCTTCCTGGAGGACTTCGGTCGCCGCGCCATCATGGCGGCACGGCAAACCCTTATTTCCCGCATCATGGAGCTGGAAAAAGACGAGATCTACCGGCGCTACAGCGAGCGGGTGGGCGAGATCGTCCTGGGCGAGGTCAACCAGGTGCTCAAGCGCGAGATCCTCATTCTGGACGACGCTACCGGCAATGAATTGGTACTGCCCAAGATGGAAATGATCCGCGGTGATTTTTTCCGCAAAGGCGACATGGTGAAAGGCGTGATCAAGAGCGTGGACATGAAAAACAACAATCCCGTGGTCATCGTCTCGCGCACCGACAATACCTTTCTGGAAAAACTCATGGAGCAGGAAGTGCCGGAGATCGAGGACGGCCTCATCACCATTCGCCGCATCGTGCGCATCCCCGGCGAGCGGGCCAAGGTGGCGGTAGAGAGCTACGACGACCGCATCGACCCGGTGGGCGCCTGCGTGGGTATGAAGGGCTCCCGCATCCACGGCATCGTGCGCGAGCTGCGCAACGAAAATATCGATATCGTCAATTTCACCAACAACATCACCCTCTTCATCCAGCGGGCCCTCACGCCGGCCAAGGTGAGCTCCATTGAGCTGGATACCGAGAATCGCCACGCCAACGTATACCTGGATCCCGATCAGGTCTCGCTGGCCATCGGAAAGGGCGGGACCAACATCAAGCTGGCCAGCCAGCTCACCGAATACGAGATCGACGTGTACCGCAACATGCCCGAATACGAAGAGATCGAGGATGTGGACCTGGACGAGTTTGCCGACGAGATCGAAGAATGGGTCATCGATGCCCTGAAGGGCATCGGATGCGATTCGGCCCGCTCGGTACTGGCGCTGAGCAAAGAAGAACTGCTGCGCCGGACCGACCTGGAAGAAGAGACCGTAAACGAGGTCATGCGCATCCTGTCCGAAGAGTTCGAAGAAGAAAAATAGGCGGGGAACGGAATGGGGGATTAAAGCGTTGAGAAGGATAAATGACGTGATTTTCAACGCATTTCCACCTGCTGCATAAGCAAAGAGCGTTAATTCCTATTATCTTTACCAGGGCTCCAGATGGAAAAAACCCCAACGGAGCTGGGATGATTCAGTG